>JAQSCR010000514.1 GCA_029945495.1 Pseudolabrys sp.
GGCCGGCCTCGATCACCGCGAATTTCGAACTATCGACCATCACCGGCACGCGGGCGATGTCGGGCTCGGCGGCGATCAGATTGAGGAAGGTGACCATGGCCGCTTCGCTGTCGAGCAGGCCCTCGTCCATGTTGACGTCGATGACCTGCGCACCATTCTCGACCTGCTCGCGGGCGATGGTCAGCGCGCTGGTGTAATCGCCGGCGGTGATCAGCTTGCGGAACTTGGCCGAGCCGGTAACGTTGGTGCGTTCGCCGACATTCACGAACGGAATTTCCGGCGTCAGTGTGAACGACTCCAGCCCCGACAGCCGCAGTTGCGGCGCGATCTCCGGAATGACGCGCGGCGTCTTGCCGGCAACGGCTTCTGCAATCGCCGCGATGTGCTCCGGCGTGGTACCGCAGCAGCCGCCAACGACATTGACCAGACCGGCGCTGGCGAATTCGCCGAGCAGCTCGGCCATGTATTCCGGGCTCTCGTCGTAATAGCCGAACTCATTGGGCAACCCGGCATTCGGATAGGCGCAGACGAAGGTATCGGCGACGCGGCCGATCTCGTCGATATGCGCGCGCATTTCAGTGGCGCCGAGCGCGCAGTTGAGGCCGATGGTCACCGGATTGGCATGCTGCACGGCATTCCAGAACGCCGCCGGCGTCTGGCCGGATAAAAGGCGGCCGGAGCGGTCGGTAATGGTGCCGGAGATCATCACTGGGATATCGAGGCCGCGTTCGTCGCACGCTTCGGCGATGGCGTAGATCGCCGCCTTGGCGTTGAGCGTGTCGAAAATGGTTTCAATCAGCAATAAATCTGCGCCGCCGTCGATCAGGCCGCGGATCTGCTCGGCGTAGGCTGTGCGCAACTGGTCGAAGGTGATGGCGCGGAAACCGGGATTGCTGACGTCCGGCGAGATCGACGCCGTGCGGTTGGTCGGACCCAAGGCGCCGGCGACAAAGCGCTTGATGCCGTCTTCCGCCTCGGCATCGTTGGCCGCTTCGCGCGCCAGCCGCGCACCGGCGAGGTTCAGCTCATAGGCGATGTTTTCCATGCCGTAATCGGCCTGCGCGATCGTCGTCGAGGAAAACGTGTTGGTCGAGACGATGTCGGCGCCGGCCTTGAAGTAGGCATAATGGATGTCGCGGATCGAGCGCGGCCGGCTCAAGTTGAGCAGATCGTTATTACCGCGCACTTCCCGGTTCCACGCGTCGAAGCGCGCGCCGCGATAGCCTTCCTCGTCCAGCTTGAGCGCCTGGATCATCGTGCCCATGGCGCCGTCGAGCACGAGAATGCGCTCCTTCATGGCGTTGACGAAGGCGGCGCGGGTGCTGGTCGGGGACGCTGTCACTTCAGGTGAACTCCGTTCAAGCCGCTTGCTGCACGGCGGGCCTTAAGCCCAGCAAATGGCAGATCGCGTAGACGAGGTCGGCGCGATTCATGGTGTAGAAATGGAAGCTCGTGACGCCGCGATCCAGGAGATCGATCGCCTGTTCGGCGGTGACCGCGGCCGCGATCAGCTTGCGCGTCGCCGGATCGTCATCGAGCCCGGCGAAGCGTTCGGCGAGCCACGCCGGCACCGAAGCGCCGGCGCGCGCGGCGAAATTGGTCGCCGCCTTGAAGTTCTGCACCGGCAGCAAGCCGGGCACGATCGGAATGTCGATGCCGCGCGCCCGCACCCGGTCGAGATAGCGGAAATAGAGATCGTTCTCGAAGAAGAACTGGGTGATCGCCCGCGTCGCGCCGGCATCGACCTTGGCCTTGAGCATGTCGATGTCGGCGTCCAGCGTCGGTGAATCCGGATGCCGCTCCGGATAGGCTGACACCGAGACTTCGAAATCCGGATGCGCGCGCTTGATGCCGCGCACCAGGTCGGCCGCGTTCTCGTAGCCGCCGGGCGAAGGCTGATAGCGCGCGCCGGCGCCCGACACCGGATCGCCGCGCAACGCCACGATGTGGCGCACGCCGGCATCGTGATATTGGTGCACGATGGCGTCGATTTCTTCACGCGTGGCGTCGACGCAGGTCAGATGCGCCGCCGGCGTCAGCGACGTCTCCTGCAAAATGCGTTTGACGGTGGCGTGCGTGCGCTCGCGCGTCGAGCCGCCGGCGCCGTAGGTCACCGAGACGAAGTTCGGCTGCATCGGCGCCAGTCGCTCGACCGATTCCCACAGCGTCTTCTCCATCGCCTCGTCTTTCGGCGGGAAGAATTCGAACGACGTTGCGATGCGGTTATGACCGGCCGGCATGAACCGGCTCGGGCGAAGCTGGCTGATCATCACGCTACCTCACGCCGTTGCGGCGTCGCCATCAGCGCGCGATTGTCGCGCGCCAACCATAGCGACACGGCTATCTTGCCGTCCGAACCCGGCTCCGGCTTCAGGCTCTTGTGCATCACCGGCTCCAGGCCGGACTGCACGATCCATTGCGTCACCGTCTCCGGCGTGAAGCCAAGCCGGCGATGCGCGAACTGCTCGCGCAGGAATTCCTGCTCGTGCGGTGCGAAATCGACGACCAGCAGCCGGCCGCCCGGCCGCAGCACGCGCGCCGCCTCGCGGATGGCGCGGCCGCCGTCGTCGAGGAAATGCAGCACCTGATGCAGGATGATGACGTCGAAAGAGTCATTACCCAGGGGAAGATCGTAGAGGTCGCCCTGGCGCACGCTGCAGTTCTTCAGGCCCGCCTGCTCCAGCCGGTCGCGCGCCAGCAGCAGCATGTCGAGCGACAAATCGAGGCCAAGGCCGCGCTCGATCTCGGGGCCGAACAGCTCCAGCATGCGGCCGGTGCCGGTGCCGAGATCCAACAGCGAGCGGAACGGTTTGTCGGCCAGCGCCGAACGGATCGCCGCCTCGACCGCGTCGTCGGCGACATGCAGCTTGCGGATGCGGTCCCACTCGGCCGCGTGCGAACGGAAATAAGCCTGCGCGGCGGCGGCGCGCGCCTGGCGCACCGAGGCGAGCCGCTCGCGGTCGCGCGATATGGTCTGGTCGGCCGGATTGAGATGATCGAGCAGCGCGCGCGCGACTTCGGCGCTGCCGCCATGCTCGGCGAGGCGGAAGAAAGCCCAGGTGCCCTCGCGGAAGCGCTCGATCAGCCCGGCTTCGACCAAGAGCTTGAGATGGCGCGAGATGCGCGGCTGCGATTGGCGCAGAATGTCGGTGAGGTCGGACACGGTCAGCTCGGCTTCCGCCAGCAAAGCCAGCACGCGCAGGCGCGTTTCCTCGCCTGCGGCCTTGAGGGCCGCGTTGAGGGCGTCGAAGCCGAGTTGGGCGTTGCTGCTCATCGTGACCTTTAGCCGGGGACCCTAGCGCCGTGACCGGCCCGCATATGGGCGGGCTCCCACCACATAAGGATATCTTTATACGCTTAACAAGGGAGTCCGCAAGGGTTTTTGGGCAGCTTTGCCCCATCTGGTGAACGGCCGATAAAGACCGCTGGCCGCGGCCCACGGTTCGGCGTTCCCGGCCCGTTTTGCTAGTGTTCCTGCCCGGCAATGCGCCTTAGTCGCGATAAGGAACCTCCGATGAACACGCCAACAGACTTCGCCATCCGCCCCGGCGAGGTCACCGTCGACCTCCCCGCCACGCCGGATGCCGGGGTTTATTTCATCGGCCGCATCCACACGCCGTGGACGACACGCAAATCCTGCCCGAAGAACCCGGCCGGCTCGGACGCCGTCTGCACCGTCGAACTCGACGAACGCTACGTCCCCGGCCTCAAGGAGGTCGAGACCTGCTCGCATCTGGTGCTGCTGTATTGGATGGATAAAGCGCCGCGCAATCTGGTGCGCCAGGTGCCCGGCCATTACGGCGTGCAGCGCGGCACCTTTGCCCTGCGCTCGCCGGCCCGCCCCAACCCGATCGCCATGAGCGTGGTGAAACTGTTGCGGATCGACGGCAACAAGCTCTCGGTCGTTGGGCTCGACTGCCTCGACGGCACGCCGCTCCTCGACATCAAGCCCTATTTCGCCTCGATCGACAGCGTGCCGGAAGCGACCGTCGGCTGGCATCACAGCAAGATTAACGAAACCTGACGAAGCGCCTGCCGCCCTTTGGTTCCGCCCGCTCGCAAACTTATAAGCCGGTTTGGAACCGGAACCATTGAACCTGCCTCGCGGTTACCTCGACGAACGACAATAGAGGCCGTCGTTCGGAGGGTGTCATGTCCGTCAAGGTCGTTTCGAGAATTTCGCGATCTGGCTTGAAGGGATCATTTGCCGCGCTGATCGCCGCCGCAGCGTTGTCGTGCGGGACCGCGCAAGCCCAACAATATGCCCAGCAGAATGAGCCGCAATATCAGGTTCAGGAGCAAGCGCCCGATCAGGACGCCCAGCTCGATCCGCGCTTCCAGCGCCAGATCGTCGGCTATCAGACGCGCGAAGCGCCCGGCACCATCATCATCGATACGCCCAACACTTATCTCTATTACGTGCTCGGCGACGGCCAGGCCATTCGCTACGGCATCGGCGTCGGCCGCGAAGGCTTCACCTGGGCCGGCGTCAAGAACGTCGCCAAGAAGGCCGAGTGGCCGGATTGGTACCCGCCCGCCGAAATGATCGCGCGCCAGCCTTATCTGCCGCGCATGACGATGGGCGGCCCCGGCAATCCGCTCGGCGCGCGCGCTTTGTATCTCGGCACCAGCGAATACCGCATTCACGGCACCAACGATCCGACCACCATCGGCAAGACTGTGTCGAGCGGCTGCATCCGCCTCACCAACGAAGACATCATCGATCTCTATGCCCGCGTCCAGCTCGGCGCCAAAGTGATCGTGCTGCCGCAGACCACCGAAGCCCGTATCCCGGCGCAGCGCCGCGAAGCCGTGCAGCAGGTTTCGATGACTTCATCATATGCGCCGCGGACTCCGGCGCAGCGCACCTGGACCAACATCCGCCAGGCCGGCCTTTACTAGACGTCAATTGGGGATTGAACCTCCCACACCTTGCCCGGCCATAGCGCCGGGCAATTTTTTTGATCGATGGCGCCACTATTATTGGTTGGTCGCGGCTTGCCGCGCGGGCTAATGTCCCCCGGCTTTTCAAGGAGACAAACGCATGCGTATAGCGGCAATGGCGGCGGGCGCCGTCGGCGGTTACTTCGGCGCGCGCATGGCGGCGGCCGGCCACGATGTCTTCTTCATCGCGCGCGGCGCCAATCTCGCGGCGATCAGGAACGACGGCCTTAAGATCGAAAGCGTGCATGGCGACATGCTCCTGCCGAAGCCGAACGTCACCGACGATCCGGCTTCTGTCGGCCCGGTCGACATCGTGCTGTTCGCGGTCAAGCTGTGGGACACCGAAAAAGCCGCCGAGCAGACGCGGCCGCTGGTCGGTCCCAATACGCGCGTCATCACCTTGCAGAACGGCGTCGACAGCGTCGAGCGCGTCGCGCCCATTCTCGGCGCCGACAAGACCATCGGCGGCGTCACCTATATCGCCACCGTCATCGACCGGCCGGGCGTCATCAAGCACACCAGCGCCTTTGCCAAAGTGCGCTTCGGCCGCACGGATAAAAAACCCGACGCCACGCTCGACGCCTTCGTTGCCGCCGGCCAGGCGGCCAAGCTCGACATCGATCTGTCCGCCGACATCGAGCGCGAGCGCTGGGAGAAATTCATCTTCCTCTCCGCCATGGCTGGATCGACCGCGACGTTGCGCTCGAGCATCGGCCCGATCGCCGCCGATCCGGAAACGCGAGCGTTTTTCTATGACCTGATGAGCGAAGCGCTCGCCGTCGGCCGCGCCAAGGGCGTCGCCCTCGACAAGGCCTATATCGACGAGCGGCTGGCCTTCATCGCCACCAAGGTCGAGCCCGGCATGAAGGCGTCGATGGCGCACGATCTCGAACGCGGCAACCGGCTGGAGCTGGACTGGCTCGCCGGCAAAGTGCGCGACCTCGGCCGCGAGCTCGGCGTGCCGACTCCCGCCAGCGACATTGTCTTCAAGGTGCTGAAGCTGCACCGCATGGGCAAGCAGGGCTGAGGCTTCAATGCAACCGCGTCGCGCACGCTGCGCACGTCGAACAATTCACGCGCCTTGACCGCGCTTTCGCGATGCCGAAGCGGCGCCGATGCCCAATAGTGCGGCAGCAAAAATCCGAAACGCGCAACGCTGGCGTGCCCACTCCGGTCCTCGGCCCGCCTGTCGTGCATAAAAACTACATAACCATATCATTACCGATTTGTAACGTTGGCGCGCGACGTGAGTGGTCTATGGGATCAGACAAAAGCTCTTGTGGAGGCCACGCCTTGTTCCAGACGCTCCTGCATAAACGCGACTTCTATGCCGGCGGGCTGATGGCCCTGCTCGGCGCAGGCGTCGCGCTCGATTCCAGCACCTACGACGTCGGCTCCTTGACCCATATGGGTCCCGGCATGTTCCCACTGATGCTCGGCGTCGTCCTGACCTTCATCGGCATATTGATTTTCGGCACCTCACTGGTGACGCCGCTCGGCGAAGACGAGCACATCCTGCCGCGACAGAAAGAATGGCGCGGCTGGTTCTGCATCCTCGCCGGCCCGGTGCTGTTCATCATATTCGGCCACTTCTTCGGCATGGCGCCGGCCACCTTCATGTGCGTCTTCGTCTCCGCGCTCGGCGACCGCACCGCGACGCTGAAGGGCTCGGCGCTGCTCGGCCTCATCATCACGGTGCCCGGCTGCCTGCTGTTCTCCTACGTCCTGAAACTTCCGTTTCCGCTTTTCCGCTGGGGCATCTGATGGTTTCCACCGCGCTGACTGATCTGTGGTTCGGCTTCGGCGTTGCGCTCGAGCCGCATAACCTGATGTGGTGCTTCGTCGGCGTGCTGGTCGGCAACATGGTCGGCGTGCTGCCGGGCATGGGCCCGCTCGCCACCATCTCGATCCTGCTGCCGCTGACTTTCGGCATTCCGCCGGTCGGCGCCATCCTGATGCTGTCGGGCGTGTTCTACGGCGCGCAGTACGGCGGCGCGATCTGCTCGATCCTGTTGAACCTGCCCTGTCATCCGCCGCATGCGGTGACCTGTCTCGACGGCTTCCCGCTCACCAAGCAGGGCCGCGGCGGCGCCGCGCTCGGCATCACGGTGATCTCGTCCTTTGTCGGCGCGTCTTGGGGCATCACCGAGATGATCTTCCTGGCGCCGGTGCTGGTCACCGTGGCGCTGAAGTTCGGCCCGGCGGAAATCTGCTCGCTGATGCTGCTCGGCCTGCTCGCCGGCTCGACCTTGGCGCGCGGCTCGCCGCTCAAGGGCGTCGCCATGACCGTGTGCGGACTTTTGATCGGCATCGTCGGATCCGACATCGAGACTGGCACGCCGCGCTTCACCTTCGGCATTCCCAATCTGTTCGACGGCGTTGAAATCGTCGCGCTGGCGCTCGGTCTGTTCGGCATCGCCGAGTTCATGAAGAGCGTCAATCAGCTCTCCGAAGTCGACACCAAATACACCAAGGTCACCTTCAAGGACCTGCGGCCGACCAAGGACGAACTGCGCCGCTCCTGGCCGGCCATGTTCCGCGGCACGCTGGTTGGCAGCCTGTGCGCGCTCATTCCCGGCACCGGACCGACCATCGCCTCGTTCATCGCCTACGCGACCGAGAAGAAGATCTCGAAGACGCCGGAGAAGTTCGGCACCGGCATGATCGAAGGCGTCGCCTCGCCGGAAGCCTCGACGCATTCCTCGGTGCAGGGCGACTTCATCCCGACCATGAGCCTCGGCATTCCCGGCGACGCGGTGATGGCGCTGATCCTCGGCGCGCTGATGATCCAGGGCATCGTGCCCGGTCCGCAGCTGATCAGCGAACATCCGGATATTTTCTGGGGCCTGGTAGCCAGCTTCTGGATCGGCAACATCATGCTGGTCGTGCTCAACGTGCCGATGATCGGCCTGTGGGTGAAGCTCCTGGCCATCCCGTACAAATATCTTTATCCGAGCGCGCTGTTTTTCGTCTGCATCGGCGTCTATTCGACCAACAACGACATGTTCCAGGTCGGCGAGACCATCATCATCGGCCTCGTCGGCTATCTGCTGCTGCTGCTCGACTTCCATCCGGCGCCGATCCTGCTCGGCTTCGTGCTCGGCCCGCGCTTCGAGGAAAACTTCCGCCGCGCCATGCTGATCTCGCGCGGCGACTCGCTGGTCTTCATCGACATCAAGAACCATCCGATCAGCGCGTTCTTTGTCTTCCTGGCCGTACTGCTGATCGTCGTGCAGATCTATGTGCGGCTGCGCAAACCGAAGGCGCTGGTCGACGAATTGAAGATGAACGCGGAAACCAACGCCATCGCCCAGGCCGAGCCGTAGGGCTCGCTCGAATACCGTTCGTCCCCGCGCATAGCCGTTTCGAAGAACGGCGTTCTTTCAGAACGCCTATGGCGGGGACCCAGAGCTGGGCCCCACTGACTTGACGTTCCGTAGCCCTGGATTCCCGCTTTCGCGGGAACGAACGGAGCTTGTCGCGCCGCTAGCGCCTCCCTCTCATCCAACCTAACATTCCCTCAGCCAGCGAATCGGATGAGGGTCGCGATGAGCGGATGGATCGACGACGCCATTTATTATGCGACCGCGCCGCTGCGGCTGTTCGGCCGTTCGCGCGCCGTCCGGCTGGGGACGCTGGCCGCCGCCGTCATCGCGGTGTTCTTCGCCGCCACTTTATGGGCGCTCGACCGCTTCTTGCCAGGCGCCACTCCCGCCGCGCAGGTTGTCGCCAAGCTCGAGCCGCTGCCGCCGCTGCAGCCTTTGACGCGCGCCTCTTACGTGATCGCGCCGGTCGCGGTGTCGCTTTCCGCCATCCAGCGCAGCCTGGAGGCGTCGACGCCGCGCACCATGTCCGGCAAGGGCGACAATCCGGTCAGCAGCATTCTGTCCAAAGCCGACATCGGCATGACCATCACCCGCGGCAACATCGCGGTGAACGGCCGCGCCGGCGAGATGACCGTGCTGACTCAGCTCAACGGCACCCTCAAGGTCACCGGGCAGTTGGCGACGCAGGCCGGCAATCTCACCGGCGGCGCGGCCGGCGGCATCGCCGGCCTGCTCGATGGCGCACTCGGCAAAGACGTCGGCAAAGCCATCGGCGGCCTGACCGGCAAGGTCCTCGATCAGAACGTCGAATTGCGTTCCCAAGTCACCGTGCGGTCGAAGCCGTCGGTCGCCGGCAATTGGCGGCTGCAGCCGAACCTCGCCGCCCAGGTCGCGGTCTCAGACAGCGCGGTGCAGATCGCCGGCTTCAAGATCAACATGGCGGGCGAGGCAAAGCCGCTGATCGAGCGCGCCGTCAACGAGCAGGTCGCCGGCCTCGAGACAAGGCTGCGCAACGATCCGTTCATCGAGCGCGCGGCGCGCGAGCAATGGGTCAAGATGTGCCGCTCCATCCCGCTCGGCGGCGGCGAGACCGGCCTGCCGCAATTGTGGCTGGAAACGCGGCCGGTGCGCGCCGCCGCGGCGCAGCCGCAAATCGACGCCCGCAATGTCACGCTGGTCATCGGCATCCAGGCCGACACCCGCATCACGCCGAAGGACAGCAAGCCCGAGTGCCCGTTCCCGGCCACGCTCGAAATGGTGCCGCCGATGGACAATGGCCGCCTCGCCATCGCCCTGCCGATCGACGTGCCGTTCACCGAGCTCAACAAGCTGCTCAACGCGCAGCTCAAGGGCAAGCGCTATCCGCAAGGTACGGATGCGCCGGTCGAGGTCGAGGTGCGCAGCGCCAGTCTCGCCGCCAGCGATGATCGGCTGTTGATCGCGCTGAAGGTCAAGGCGCACGAGCGCAAGAGCTGGTTCGGCTTCGGCGCCGAGGCCAATATCAACATCTGGGGCAGGCCCAAGCTCGATCCGAAGACGCAGGTGATGAGCCTGACCGACATTTCGCTGGCCGTTGAATCGGAAGCAGCCTTCGGACTTCTGGGGACAGCGGCGCGCGCGGCCATGCCCTATCTGCAGCAGGCGCTGGCCGACAACGCGGTGATCGATCTCACGCCGTTCCTCGACGACGCCAAGGCCAAGATCGGCGCGGCGCTCGCCGACTTCCGTCAGGCGCGCGACGGCGTCGAGGTCGAGGCGGCGATCGACAAGCTGCGCATCACCGGCATCGCCTTCGACAGCAACACCTTGCGCGTCATCGCCGAGGCCGAAGGCGCCGCCAAGGTCTCGGTCACCGCCCTGCCGCCGATGTGAGCCTGGGCTGCCATCCACCGCCGCGCATTGACTTAAAACAGCCCGGGACTACATCAG
>JAQSCR010000515.1:0-5781 GCA_029945495.1 Pseudolabrys sp.
GGGGAGGTGAAGAGAGTTACGGCCCGCCGTAGAGCCAGGAAATGCCCTCGTAGGACTGCTCGGCCGTGCGTCCGCCGACCGCCATATCGCGCAACTCGGCGGTGACGCCGCGGGCGTGATAGAAATCGCCGTAGACCCGCGCCATGATCTGCACGCGCGCGGTGCGCAGGTAACGCGCCTGCTCATAGGCCTTGAACGCGGCCGGCAGATTGTCCGGCTGTTCGGCAACTTTCTCGGCGAGGATGACGGCATCCTCGGTTGCCATGCAGGCGCCTTGCGCCAGATATTGCAGCATCGGATGCGCGGCGTCGCCGAGCAACGTGACATTGCCCTGCGACCAGTTCTTCACCGGTTCGCGGTCGCACAGCACCCACATTTTCCAGGTGTCGATCAGCTCCAACAGCCGCGTCACTTCCGGGCGCAAAGCCTTGAAGTGATTGAACAGCAGCTCCTTGCTGCCTTCGGCGTTCCAGCCTTCCTCGTAATGGTCGGAATGGAACACGGCGACGAGATTGAACAGTTCGCCGCGGCGTAGCGGATAGTGCACGAAATGGCATTTCGGCCCGGCCCACAGCACGACGTCCGGCCGCCACAGATCCTTGGGCACCTGCTCGCGCTTAAGCACGCCGCGATACGCGATGTGGCCGGAGACGCGCGGCTTGCCGTCGCCGACGATGCGCTCGCGGATCTTTGACCACATGCCGTCGCAGGCGATTAGTGCGCGTCCCGCGACCTTTTCGCCGCCTTCCAGCGTGATGGTGACGCCGTCGCCGGTGTCATCGTAGGCATCGACGCGGCGGCTGGTCTCCAGCGTGATCAGGTTGTTGCTGCGGCAGGCTTTGAGAAAACGGCCGTGAATGTCGGCGCGGTGGATGACGGCGTAAGGCTGGCCGCCGAAGCGTTTGGAGAAGTCGGCGCCGAGCGGAATATTGGTGATCAGGTCGCCGGTGACGGCGTTGCGCATTTCCTGCGACGGCGGGATGTGGGCGTCGGCAAGGACTTCGTCCTTGAGCCCGATTTTTTCGAGCACGCGAAAGATATTGGGGCCGAGCTGGATGCCGGCGCCGACCTCGCGGAAATCATCGGCCTGCTCGAACACGCGCACCGGCAGGCCCTGGCGGGCCAGCGCATAGGCGGTGATGAGGCCGCCAATGCCGCCGCCGGAAATGAGAATGGGAGCGGATTTTCCGTTCTGGACGGCCATGCAGCACCTCGTCGTGTTTCCTAAAAACCGGTTTCGCGCGGGACGATAATGCGGCGTCCGCTCCGATGCAAAGCGCGTTAGGCGTGCATCTGCGTTGCCCGGTACCGGACAAAACAAAACCCGCCGGTTGGGACCGGCGGGCTCGACATGATGAAATAGCGTTCGCCTGGCGCGATGCGCTTACTTGGTCAGCTGGCCGCGGATTTCGCCGCCTTTGTTGGCCTCGGTGTGGATGTTGGTGTAGAGCTTGCCGGCCAGAAGATCGGCGACCTGGGCGTCGGTCAGCGTGGCCGAGCCCTCGAACGGGGATTTCGCGGCTGCACCGGCAAAAATCGGCACGGCGACGCCGCCGTTCTTGCCGGCCTCGCCGGTGTGGAAATGCGCCGCTGTTGCCGGGCCGCTGAGACCCGAATAGGTGCCTTTCCAGGTCAGCTTCTTGCTGTCGGTGTCGAAGGTGGCGGTGACCGAGCCGGTGCCCTTGCTGTCATTGGCCGGGACTTCCGCTTTGCCGCTCAGTTCAGACTTCAGATTGACCATGGCGGCCAAGGCAGGGCCGGCAAGCGCGATGGCGACGGTGCAGGTGACGGCGGCCACGGTGGACCGCAGGAATGTCGAGGTCATGTTGGATGCTCCTGGCAATGGTTGGCGTGCAAGCACAAAGACAAACACCGCCCCGGGGGGCGGTATTCCAGCACGTCAGCAATAACGTTGCCGATGAGAGCCGGCAACCGAAGCCGAGGCGCCGGTTTACCGCCTAGTCGATTGCGAGATCGATCGAGGTGCAGGACGCTTCGCCGCAGGCGTCGCATTCCCAATGGTGGCGGATTTCGCCGCCGACCACGAACTCCGACATATAGGGGGCGACCATCAGGTCGCCGCAGTGCGGGCACGGGAAAGGAGCGGCGAAAGCGCGCAGCGAGGAGAGCGTATCCGGGTGGCAGTCGATCTGCATGGCCTGAGCCTCCTGTTGTTCGTTTCTGGTTCGTCGTCCGTGATCCCGTTGGTAGGCGGCAACAATGGCGACGGCGAGACGCTTTCGTGAAACTGTGGTGGCCGGCTGGATAAAGTTTCGTGACAGCGAATCCGGCGTACGCCCCATCAAATGGGCCGCTATTCGCCGATTGCGGTTGATCATCGCGTGTTTCTGCCCCGGCACAATGCGCGGCCGACAACGCGGCAAACAAAGTTTCGACGATTTCGTTAAATTGTTGCGATCAAAAACGGCAAAACACGGCGCCGATTACGGCCGCCATGATGCATTGCAGCAAAATGATTCGCAGTCGCGCGGTCTGTCGCGTCACGACCGATGCCGTATCCGGGCAATGCAACGGTCAGGGAAATCAGCCGGGCGGCGTTTAGTCTTCGACGTCGTCGAGCGGCGGCAATTGCCGGATCGGTCCGCTCGACAGGCTGATCTTGCGGCGCTGCGACAGATAAGATTCGGAGATGGTTTCGGCGGTGCGCGACTTCACGAACAGATCGGCGCCGAGATTGCCGCCGTATTGCGCCAGATCGTCTTCCTCGCAGCTCGCGGCGATGGCGAGGCCGACCGAGGCCAGATGGGCGCGCCGAAAGCAATACACCGCCAGCATGGCGCGGGTTTGCGCCGGTACCATATCGATCAAGGCGTCGAGGCCATGCGGACTGGCGCGGTAGAGCTGGCCGAGGACACTCTCGGGCACAGGACAGGTCTCTTCGTTCAACTGCATGTTGATCTCCGACCCCCCCCCGGGGACATGCCCTTCATTGCCGGAAATTAATTAACAAATCGGAAACCATAAAAATCGCGTAACCGGAGGCCGCGAGGACAGTTCCGCCGCCGCGGTCAGTCCAGCACCACCGTGTCGTAGGTTCCCAACGCCAGCGCCATGTCGATGGCGATGTATTTGTCCAGCGTCTTGATCATCTGACCTTTGCTCTCGACCGGCACGCGCGCTCTTAAGATCACTTCGATGAAGGCGAGCTTGAGCCGCATATAGCCGGCGATATACCACATCGGATTGAGCTCGACGTCGCGATGACGCACTGCGATGCGCCGGGTGTTGCGCAGGTAGTTCTCATCGAATTGCGAATTGAACAGATCGATCCAGTGCTGCTTCTGCTTGATCTTGAGCGACGCGATGGAGCGATCGGTGACATACGGGTTGAGGTCGAATTCCTGCACGCGAGCATAGAAGCGCTCGATGATGCCGTCGAGCTGCGGCGCCAGCAGATTGGATAATATCGCGCCCGATGCCTTGGTCGTGTCGTCGACCTCGAGAAACCTCAGCAGCCTGTCGATCATGAACGCTCCCTGCGCGAGCCGGCGACTTTGGGAGTTACCTGATTCCCGCGCGCACGGAAGCGACGCAAAGCAGCAATTGGTTTGTTATTCTGGATGCAAACGCCGGCGAATTGGGCGGGAACACCCGGCCGCGCGCGGCGTTAATCACGCACACACCTCAAGGAGGCCAGCATGAAAAAGTTCCTCGTGGCCGTTACCGCCGTCGCTCTGCTGAGCGGCCCGGCGTTGGCGCAGAATACCGGCGTCAAAGAGCAGATGAACAAGGAGTCGTCGATGGGCGTTAAGCCCGATGCGGCAACGCCTGCCAAAAAGAAGCATCGCGCCACCACTACCGGCCAGGCGACCGACAAGCAGGGCTATACGGTTCGTCCGCCGGTCAACGATCCGGGCCGCTACAGCAATTTGCCCGGCAAGGATGGGGCAACCTCAAAGGCCCACATCCAGGATCACTGACCGAGCGTGACGCCGCACGATCAGAGGCCGCCTGCGAGGGCGGCCTTTGTCGTATCGGGCGTTTGAATGTCGGGGGCGAGACTGGTGAGCGCGCTGGAAGTGGCCTGACTGAGCTTAATCAATAGCTTGCATTGGCAAACTGGGATATCTGCAAGGACTGAACCTAAAGGGCTTTTTTCAGAATTGGCAAACCGGGGTAGTGGTGACAACCCCGGCTGTTATGCGAGGTTGGGACTGGCGCGTGACTTAGCTTGTCCAACCGTCCTAAAGGCATGGTCAGGCCGCAAAAGGAAATTTCTGGCGGTGTCCAACCGCCGCGGATGGATCGAAAGTCATACTCGCGCCGTCAGCCGTTGCTCGATCGCGTGCGCTAAATTTTCATGCTGCAGGGCAAGCTCGTGCTGTCCATGCTTCCGCAACCGGTCCGCCGACGCCCGATGCTGCGCTGGCGTCATCAGGAACGGCGAGGGCCGAGCGCTGGGAGGCCTGGAGGTCATTGCGGTGTTTTAAGACGGCCGCCGGTCGGGGCGACCGATACCAGGGCCCGCTCAACGAGCCGCCTTACGGCTTCCGAGCGCGATGCAACGCCTTGGCCCTTTGCCCATTGATCGACGCCGGCGATGATCGTCGGCGGCAGGCGCACGGTGACGACCGGATCACGGCCAGTAGCCGGCCGGCCGCGGCCGCGTTTTTTTGGTATACCTTTATTGACCTTTGCCATTGTTTAATGGTATACCAAAATAGTCCGATGATTGAAAGGCCTGATCCTGGCCCAAACCAAAAGGGGTTTCTGATGCCTTACCCGACCGAATTGCAAAACGAGCAACATGAACGGCTGCAGCTGATCGCCGAGGCGCTCGATCTGCCGGAATGGGAAATCGATCTTGCGTTGGCCAGCGAGGCCGGTCTAGTGGAATTCGCGGAGCGTTATGACCAAAGCCTCGATTACATCGTGAAGGGCGATCTTCAACCGATGCTCCGCACGCTCTGCAAGCGCAGAACAGCGGGCCTGCAGGCATTCTAGACTGTCATGGCCTATAAGCCGTTATTCAACTCTAGGAAGCGGGAGGCGCTTTGGCAGCGCGAGCAGCTTGCTGCGTACCTCGCAGAGCGCGGCAAGTTGCCGATATGCAATCTTTGTGATCGGCCGGTCAGTCCCGACGAGCCGTGGGACGAGAGCCACGATCCCGCGCAGCCGCGAGTGTTTGGCGGCAAATCAACCGGGGTCGCGCACCACGCGTGCAATCACCGCCACGGCGCCGAAGTTGTGACGCCTTTAGTTGCCCATTGCAATCGGGTGCGTCAAAAACACCTCGGCACCTGGCGCTCGAAATTTCCCCTTCCCGGCGGGCGCAATGATCCACGCCGGCGTAAGGTCTCGGGTGAAATCGTAAGCCGTAAAACTGGTGAGCGGTGGGTGCCGGCGCGATGAAGAAGCCTAAACCTGGGCCTCTTGCCACGCCCCTACGGATTAAGCTCCGGCCCGCTACGGAGGCGCACGTTCTGTTCGGATTGTGGACGAAAGAACAGGCACATCGCCATGAGTGGCTCGAACGATTTCGGATATTCGCAGAAAAACGCAGCAAACTTGATCTGCTGTTCGAGCACTATGGCATTTCGAAATCTGGCGTCGCGGGTGAAGATTACCGCGAATTGGCTCTCCGCCTAGCGGAGGAATTCCTTGATGGATTCAAAGTCGAAGAAGTCACAATTGACGAGAGAGACCAGAGGCAGGTTGAACGGTCCGCGCGAATAACGCGCTTACTCCTGGACGTGGACAGCGTGCGGGAACACGAACGCCAGAACGGGCGCGAGTGCACTGACCCAGAGGCCATTGATA
>JAQSCR010000515.1:5791-10185 GCA_029945495.1 Pseudolabrys sp.
AAAAAAGGCTACGGGGCCCGTCCTAAACTATCGGCGACGACTGAAACTCGCAGCTTCTGCAATACCCTGTCGATGGCGCGGGACCGGAAGCGCAATCTGTTGCTTGGGCTTTATGAGCGCGCTCAATCGATGGGTCCAGGTATGGTCAAGCAATTTGCCGAGTCGTTTCTCGATCCTTTCACGAAATGATGGCGGTCATCTGATCGTGACGGACTGAGCCCACGACTCGGCCTAGCGTCACCCTGCGTTTAATCACGTTGCAGGGTTTGACAATGTCAGAGCAAGCGCTACCGCAGCCTATCGAACGGATCGCACTCACCGTTGCGCAAGCTGTTCAGGCCTCCGGTATTTCAAGGAACGGGATCTATTCAGCGATCAAATGTGGCGCTCTTGCTTGCCACAAGCATGGATCGTCAAGTCTTATCCTTGTTTCGGACTTGCGCACGTTCCTAGAGCGTTTGCCGCTCGCGCCCGTCCCCGCGCTTGAGCAGTTGACGCCTACCGAGCGATCCGGCCGTGCGGTCGCGCCGGAAGTGCGCGCGCGTGAACCGGGGCCTCTGCGCCTGGTGCAGCCCGACGATACTTGCGCTGAGGTGGTGGGCCCGAAACATGTCTAATCCCCTCGATGATAAGTCAACCTCGGGCCTGGCCTTACCGGGCGCGAGCGACAAAGACTTTGCTGCGCGGGTGCGACAACTGATGGAAGCAACCGAAGCGCAGTTGGCGGCAAATCTCTCTGCTGCGGAAGTGGCTATAGGCCAGGCGAAACGGAGCGCTGGCTACGCTTCGCTGCTCGCGGAATTTAGAGCTAACAATGAGCTCAGCGGCGAGATCGTCAGCGATCTTGCAATGGCCGATCGCTTGCTAGCCGAGATTGAGCGCAAAATTCATGCTCTCGGTGTGCGGCTTGGCCATTCTGGCGACGGCGATGGTGGAGGTTGCGATACTGACGCCGCGCGGCTCGCCTATCGCCGAAAGAATTGGAGCTGAGATGGCAAAGCTCCCCAGCATTTCCGATCTCGGGGCGACACCGCAGGTTTCCGGCGAAATGCCGGTTGCTTCCTATGACGTGTCGCCGATCGCCCGCGGCGGCCAGGCGCAAGCCGCCGGCGAGCAGGCGCTTGGTAAGGGCGTCGGCCAGCTCGCCGAAGGGATGGGCGAATACGACGTTGAGAAACAGCGTTACGAGTACGCTGTCGCGCAGTCTGGTTTTTTAACCGATCATACAAATCTGGAATCTTCGCTCGCGCATGATCAAGACTACGCGACATTGCAGCCGCGCTACGAAGAGCAGGCTAAGACGCTCCAAGATAAATGGGCGTCAGCGATCGGCAATCCAGCGATGCGCGATCGTTTCCTCGCGCATACCGGCGAAGCGGTTGCCAAGGGTAACGCTGCGACCAAAGAACAGGCCTACAGGCTGGAGGGCAACACCAACGTCGCTTATGTGCAAAACCAAGGCGACAATCTCACTAATACCGCGACTGCGGATCCGACCAATGACGCGCTAACCGGTCAGGCGATACAGGCCTACGGCGGTATGGTCGACGGCCTGCAGGGGCGCGGCTTCGTTACGCCGGAGAAGGCCCAGGCGATGAAGATCGAGTTCGCCCAGCGTTTTGCGCTTGCACATGGGTTTTCGCGTTCGCAGGTGGATCCTGTCGGGACGCTCAACGAAGCGCGGACCGCGCCGGGCTCGCCCGAGCAGATCGACAACCGCATTATTCAGGTGGAATCGAATGGCAATCCGCTGGCCCGTTCGGCCACGTCGAGCGCGTCTGGCCTCGGCCAGTTTACCGATGCGACATGGCTTGGGCTGATCAAGCAGACGCACCCGGAGCTCGCCGCCGATCATACCGATGCCCAGCTGTTGTCGCTGCGGGCCGACAAGACCTTGTCGCGCGAAATGGTTGCCGCCAATCGCGAGCAAAATACCTCGTATCTTAAAGGTCTGGGCATCGATCAGCCGACCGCTGGCAACATCTATTTGGCACATTTTCTTGGGCCCGCCGGCGCGGCAAAGGTGCTGCAGGCCGATCCGAACACGCCAGTCGCCGACATTCTCGATCCAAAGCAGGTTGCTGCTAACCCATCGATCCTCGCCGGTAAGACCGCAGGCACAGTCGCACAATGGGCTGACGGCAAGATGGGTGGCGTCGGTCCAGGTGGCGGTCATCTGTATGACATTCTGCGGCCGGATCAGCGCGCATTGCTCGAGGACCATGCGCAGAACGCGCTACATGCAAAGACCGCCGATACTATCTCGACCTTTCACAACAGCGTGCAAGACGACGTGTATGAGGCCAACCGCACCGGCGCGGTCGCCAACCCGAAAACTGCCGAACAGTTTATAGCTACCTATGGCGCCGGGCCCGGCCAAGCCGCCTATAAGAATTATCAGGCTGATCTGCAGGCCGGCGCCGATCGCACCAAATTTGCCGGCATGTCGACCGTTGATATCAGCAAGGTTATCGACAGCTACGAGCCAAAGCCAGGCGCCGGCTATGCTGCCGCGGCCAAGCGCCAGGATGATCTCATTCAGTCCGCGCAGTCTATCCTGAAACAGCGCAAGGACGATCCCGCCGGTTATGCCGTCACCCGGCTGCCCGTGGTGCAAGCTGCCTGGGGCAATCTCGCCAAGGTCTTGAGCGATCCGACCGCCGGCGCCGACGTCAAGCAGGCTGCGGCGCGCGACTTCGCCACCAAGACGATTATGGAGCAACAGCGCGTTGGCATCCCCGACGATGCGCAGCAGCTGCTGCCGAAATCCTACATCGATCAATTGACGACAAGCATAGGCAATGCGGCGACCTCCGACGATCCAAAGGCGCGCGTTGGTCTGATCGTCAGAATTCAGAGCGAAGCGGCAATATGGGGCGACAGCTGGCCGCTAGTCATGCGGCAGCTGGCGCCGACCGCCGCGCCGATCGTGCGCGCGATCGCCGCCGGCGCTGACCCGGCAGCGATGGTGCGGCTGCTCAATCTGCCGAAGGGTGAGAACCCCGCGAAGATCCTGAAAGAGCAGAGCGAGAGCAAGGCGCACGATATCGATACATCGCTTAATGAGGTGATGGCGCCCTTTATGAAGTCCCTGGTTGGGCGCCAACGCGATCGCGACTATCCCGGCTATTTCGACATGGCACAGAAGCTGGCGGCGCTCGACGTGCGTGACGGCAAATCGCCGGCGGACGCAGCGAGCAATGCCTTTAACGCGCTGGTCGGCAACCGCTACGACTTCAAGGACACCTACCGGATTCCGAAAAGCGCCGGCGTGCCGGCTGATGATGTGCAGGCGGGCGCGCAAGTCGCGCGCGGTCAACTCGAGCAACTCGGCGTTAAGCCTGCGATTGCAGACATTCCAGGCCTTTCCGACAATCGCGCCGACAGTCTTTCGAAGTTCTCTCGCGACGGTGTGTTTGTCACCTCGCCCGGAAATGACGGCCTCAACATGACCTACGGCGACAAGTTCATCCGCGGAATGGATGGCCAGCCGATGATGCTGACCTGGAAGCAGCTCGGAGATTTGGCGAAAGGCCGAAAGGGCGCCGCAGCTGCCGACCAATTTGGAGGCGTTCAACCATGACCGAATTTTTTGCCTCGCCCGACGATCTTGGCGAGATCCGCAGCTCCGAGCTGCAGTCGTCGCTTTCCGAACGGCTCGGCGCCGAAGCGATGAATGCGCTGGATCCGCAGTCGAGCATGAGCACGATGCAGATCGGTCGCCGGCTGCGCAGCGCGGCCGCTGGCGGCGGCGGGGCGGGTTTTGCGCCGCCGGTCGACCTGCCATATCCGGTCGACCTGGATACCGCGGCGCAGGACGCGGCCAAGGCCGCCGTCCCTGACACCTCGATCGAGGACGCCAAGGCGCGCGTCAAGCAGGAAGGCTTAGAGGGACAGTTGCCGCTACCGGATCAGCCGTCGATCAAGTCGCCGGTGCTCGACCTTATGATTCAAGAAGCGCACGAGCGGCGCGATCGCGAGGCGGCGATCGCCCGCCATCCCGGCATTGTCGGCGACGCGCTCGGCCTGGCGACCTCGCTCGGCGTCGGCATGATCGACCCGGTCAATCTGGCGGCGTTTTCTATTCCTGTGCTCGGCGAAGCGCGCATGGGCAAAATGTTGCTCAACGCCGGCGACAGCATCATGGCCCGCACGGGTGCCCGGCTGATGCAAGGCGCCGCGCAAGGCGCCGTAGGCGCTGCCGTCCTGCAGCCGGCCGATTGGTGGCTGCACACCCATGATGGCCGCGACTACACGATGGCCGATGCGCTGCATTCCGTGGTGATGAGTGCCGGCATGGGAGCGGCGTTTCATTCTGTCATTGGGGGGGCGGGGGACCTTCGTTCCAGGCTGAAAGGCGCCGCGCTCAAAGGATCACCGGAAGGCTTGGTTGA
>JAQSCR010000516.1 GCA_029945495.1 Pseudolabrys sp.
CGCCTCACCCGGGATATTGACCAGGATCGACGTGGTCGAGCCGCCATATTGCGCGCCGTAATAAATTCCGGCGAGCATGATGAGTGCACCGACAGGAGGAAGACCAAATGTGATCGGCAGCAGCATCGCCACCGTCGCCACTGTGCCGATGCCGGGCAGAACGCCGACCAACGTGCCGACCAGCGCGCCGAGCAGACAGAAAGCGAGATTCATGGGAAGCGCGGCGACGGAGAAGCCGAGCGCGAGATTATTGAGAAGATCGGTCATTGTCGCGCTCGCCTAGAACATGGGCCAAAGCTGGAACGGAAGCTGCAGCAGATAGACGAACAGCACGACGCAGAAGGCCGTCATCGCCACCGCGGCAAGCAGACTTTCGACGAGGCGGAATTCGGTCGACCCGAACAGCGACACCATGAAGGCCATGAAAGTGGACGGCACCATGCCGAGCGCCGGAATGTGGATCGGAATTGCCCCCAGCTCGACGCGGATGCCGCGGATGGTGGCGGCGAATAACAGAATCGCCAGCAGCACATAGGCCGGGCCGCGCACCGCGAAGCCTTCGATCGGCGGGCCTTTGACAAAAATCCCCGTTAACGCAACCACCGCGCCGATAAACATCAGCAGGCCGGCGAAAATGCGCGGGGCGGTGCCCGGACCGAAGGCGAAGCCTTGCTGGCCGGGCAAATTGCTCGACGCCCACAGCGCGATTGCCGCGACGACGACCAACGCCAGACCGCCAAAGAAGTCGCGCGGACCGCGGATCTTCATGTGAAAGCGGCCCCCCGTCGAGGATTTCGTCCCCTCGGCCATTTGTCGTCTCCCCTACAGCTTTCGTCGTATGCTGGCTCTTTAAGTGATTGATGCCTAGCACAGCTTGCGCCTCGACCGGAAGCGGACGGCGCCGCCGCCTGGGGGCAACCTCGGTGCTACAACCAGCCGCTCAAACCGAGGATCCCGCCGGCCGCGAACAGCCACAGGGGATTGACGGACGTGAACGACGCGACAGCCACGGTCAGCGCCGTCACCAGTGCCGCATAAATGTTCTTGTCGGCGGCCCGCGCCAGCACAAAGGCGCTCGCCGCGATCAGCCCGAGCGAAACCGGCACCAGACCGGCCTGTATCGCGATACGCCAGGGTGCGTCCTTGAAGCGGTCCCAGGTGCGCGCGGCGAAAAACGACAGCAGGCATGTCGGCCCGCACATGGCCACTGTCGCAACGCCGGCACCGGCAAAGCCCGCCACGTGATAGCCGATCAACGTCACGATGATCACGTTCGGGCCCGGCGACAGTTGCGCGATGGCAAAGCTGTCGGCGAACTGCCGGTCGCTCATCCAATGCATCACCTCAACCGCGATGCGGTGCATTTCCGGGATGGCGGCATTGGCGCCGCCGACTGCAAACAGCGACAGCAGGGCGAAATAGCCGAATATCGCGAGCAGCGGGTTGTCGTTCATCGCTCGATCGCCTCGGTAGCTTTGGTAGCTTTGGTAGCTTTGATCGCTTCGGTCGGAAATTTCTTCGCCGGCTTGAACCAGGCAAGCGCTACCGCCACCGGCGCCAGCACGACGAAAACCCAGGGCAAGGGCCAGCGCATGATGGCGACTCCGGCAAAAGCCAAGATCGCGATCGCTTGCGGCCAACTCCATCGCTTGGTGAAAAGCGGCAGCGCCATTTTGCCGACCACCGCGATCAGCAACCCGGTGGCCGCGGCAGTGATGCCGGTCAGGATACGGCCGAGAATTTCCAGATCGCCGAACTGGGCATAAAGCACGGCCAGCACCGTGACGATCACCAGCGGCGGCCCCATCAGCCCGGCCAGCGCTACCGCGGCGCCGGCCGCGCCGCCGAAGCGGGAGCCGAACACTACCGAGAAGTTCACCACATTCGGCCCCGGCAGGAACTGCGCCAGCGCAAAGGCCTCATTGAATTCTTCGGTGGTCATCCAGCGCTTCTGCTCGACGATCATGCGCCGCGCCCACGGCAGCGCGCCGCCAAAGCCGGACACCGAGACGACGACAAAGGAGATAAACAGCTCACCGAGCGACGGCATCCCGGAAATGGCGGAACTCGGGTCGGCTGGTTCGGGCATGGAGGCCGGTTCTTCGAATCAAACGTCGGTCGGATGCGGCTATGAGAATTACCGCGCATTCGTGCGCACGACTAGCCGGGGGTCTCGGCGCCGGCGCATGTAACGAAAAGCGCGCGCCCTTTGCAGGACGCGCGCACAATTGCCGAAAATCGTTAGGACTCGAATATCGTCCGTCTTATTCAATCGATAGGTTGGCGGCGTGGACAACCTTTTCCCACTTGGCGGTCTCGGCCGCGAGGAACTTGCCGAAATCGGCCGGCGAGCCCGGCGTGGGAAGGCCGCCGAGATCCTTGAGCTTGGCCTGCATGTCGGCATCTTGTAGTGCGAGATTGATCTGCTTGTTCAGCACATCGACGATTTCCTTCGGCGTTCCGTGCGGCACGCCAAAGCCGAAGAACGCGCTGGCCTCATAGCCCGGCACAGTCTCCGCAATCGTCGGCACATCCGGCAATTCCGGCGAACGCTTGGCGGTCGAGACGCCGAGCGCGCGCAGCTTGCCGGCGCGGATATGGGCGATCGACGACGGCAGATTGTCGAAGGTTACCTGCACCTGGCCGCCGAGCAGATCCGTCAGCATCGGCGCCGAGCCCTTGTACGGCACATGCGTCAGCTTCAACCCGGTCATCATCTTGAACAGTTCGCCGGACAGATGAATCGACGTACCGTTGCCGGACGAGGCGACGTTGACCTTGTCGGGATTGGCTTTCGCATAGGCGATAAATTCCGCCACCGTCTTGGCCGGCACGCTCGGATTGACCTCCATCACGTTCGGCACCTCGATAACGCCGGCCACTGGATCGATATCTTTCAGGAAGTTGAAATTGAGCTTCTTGTAGAGCGAGGCGTTGATGGTATTGGCCGGATTGACCAGCAGCATCGTGTAGCCGTCGGGCGCGGCTTTGACGACCGCTTCGGTGCCGATATTGTTGCCGGCGCCCGAGCGGTTCTCGACGATGAACTGCTGCCCGAGCTTGATGCTCAGCCAGTTGCCGATGATGCGGGCGACGATGTCGGTCGAGCCGCCGGCCGGGTAGCCGACGATGATATGGACCGGCCTAGTGGGATAGTCGGCAGCGGCAGCCGGCATCGCCGTCAGCGCGGTGAGACCGGCGAGCGCGCCCAGGACGCCAGCCGTCAAACCGAAAAAGCGTTTCATCAACCCACTCCTCCCCTGTGGCGGCGGCTTGAAGCCGGCGCCGTTATTATTGGCGCCAAGATACGGGGCGGCGGCGGTCTTGCACAAGACTGCGGCCGGCAAAGTCAGGGTGCCGGGCCTATTTTAGGACTTTTTCCGGTAAAACCGGGCTGCCGGCTCTTACTTCGTCAACGATTAGCCCCTATATTCATTCCTGCCGGGGCAACCCGGCTATGGCGATAAACGGACGTCGTAATAAACCTTTCGGACCCGGGGGCAGTACCCGGCGCCTCCACCCAAACCCGCCTTAAAAACGGGTTTCGGCGGGGGCGAACTAGGATCGACGAGGGCGTAAAGGACGAACTTTTGCTCGGCATGGTTCCGCCGTTATCGGGCCAAATCGTAGTTGCAAACGACAACTATGCTCCGGTTGCTCAGGCCGCGTAAGCGGTTTGAAAAACCAAGACTAGAAGTCCTGGCGGGTTAAGCTCCGTCAGGCGGGGTTCGGAGGCACCTGGCAACAGAAGCCTCCACTTTCCCTTGCAAGGCCAATGATTCGACCGACGGACGGGGTGAAATTCGCCCCGCGACGCGCTACCATATAAAAAATGACTCTCCCGACCGCAGGACGCGAATGGCCGACCATATCCGCTACGATCTCCTGACCCAGCAGGCGCTGCGCGGGGTGGTACGCAATGTCCTCGCCGACGCCGCCAAGAAAGGCCTGCCGGGCGACCATCACTTCTATATCTCGTTCGACACCCAGGCCGACGGCGTGCGCATGTCGGATCGGCTACGTGCGCAGTACCCGGAAGAAATGACGGTCATCCTGCAACACCAGTTCTGGGATCTGGCGGTCAATGAGCATGGCTTCGAGGTCGGCATGTCGTTCGGCGGCATTCCGGAGAAGCTCGCCATACCGTTCGACGCCATTTCCGGCTTCTTCGATCCGTCAGTGCAGTTCGGCCTGCAGTTCGAGGAAATCGCCGAAGGCCAGGGCGGCCTGAAGCAGGATACCTTGAAGCCGGCCGGCAAAAGGCCGGACGCCAAGAAGAAACCTCTGTCGGCGGTGCCCGCGCCGGAAAGCGCGAGCAAGCTCCCTGCCCCCGGCGCGCAGCTGCCCGCCGTGCCGCCGGCGTCCGCGTCGATGCCGACAGTGTCGCCGCTCAAGCCGGCCGCCGCTGAGACGGAGCCGACTGATCCGAAACCGGACAAACCCTCGGGCGGCGGCGAGGTCGTGCGCCTCGACCGCTTCCGCAAGAAATAGCCTCGCATAGCCGCAGGCTTGTTTGCGCACGCAATTGGCTTAGGTTTCCCCTATGGCCAAATTGCAGAAACCGACCGCCAAAACCCGCACCGAAAGCGATTCCTTCGGACCGCTTGATATCGCCGCCGATAAATTGTGGGGCGCGCAGACCGAGCGCTCGTTGCGCAATTTCCGCATCGGCACCGAGCGCATGCCGATCGAAATCATCCATGCGCTCGGGCTGGTCAAGCGCGCGGCGGCGGAAGTGAACCGCGACCTCGGCTCGCTCGACAAGCGGCTGACCGGACCGATCGTGGCGGTCGCGCAGGATATCGCCGACGGCAAGCTCGACGAGCACTTTCCTCTTTCCGTCTGGCAGACCGGCTCCGGCACCCAGACCAACATGAACGTCAACGAAGTGGTCGCCAATGTCGCCAATCTGGCGCTCGGTGGCGAACTCGGTTCAAAAAAACCCATCCATCCCAACGATCACGTCAATATGAGCCAGTCGTCTAACGACTCGCTGCCGACCGCGATGCACATCGCGGCGGTATCGCGGTTGGCGCGGCATCTCATACCGGCGCTGACGAAGCTGCAAAGCGCACTCGACAAGAAGGCAAAAGAATTCGCCAGGATCGTCAAGATCGGCCGCACCCACATGATGGACGCGACACCGATCATGCTCGGCCAGGAGTTTTCCGGCTATGCGAGCCAAGTGAAGTCGGCGGTCGCACGCCTCAAGCTGGCGCAGCGCGAACTCTATCCGCTGGCGCAAGGCGGCACCGCGGTCGGCACCGGGCTCAACAGCAAACCGAAATTCGCCAAGGCTTTCGCCAAGCGCATCGCCGCGCTCACCGGCCTGCCGTTCACCAGCGCACCGAACAAATTCGAGCACATGGCCGGTCACGACGCTTATGTCTTCGCGCATGGCGCCATCAATGCCGCCGCCACCGCGCTGTTCAAGATCGCCAACGACATTCGGCTGCTCGGCTCCGGCCCGCGCTCCGGCCTCGGCGAGCTGGTGTTGCCGTCGAACGAAGCCGGCTCCTCGATCATGCCGGGCAAGGTCAATCCAACGCAGTCGGAGGCGCTGACCATGGTGTGCTGCCAGGTGTTCGGCAACAACACGTCGATCACCGTCGCCGGCAGCCAGGGCCATTTCGAACTCAACGTGTTCAAGCCGGTGCTGGCCCACGCGATGCTGCAATCAATCCGGCTTCTCGGCGATGCGGCCAATTCCTTCACCGATCATTGCGTCGTCGGCATCAAGGCGAACGAGCCGCGCATCGCCGAGCTGATGCAGCGCTCATTAATGTTGGTGACCGCGTTGGCGCCGCATATCGGCTACGACAAGGCAGCCCAGGTGGCCAAGGCAGCGCACGCCAATGGCACCACGTTACGCGAGGAAGCCGTGCGGCTGGGCTATGTCTCCGGCCCCGACTTCGACCGCCTGGTGCGCCCCGCCCAAATGACCCGGCCCCATTAAGCGATAGTAGAGTGGCCAAGGTGGGCAGGCTGTGGATGCATCGCAACGGCCTAGCCCGCTTCGGAAGCAAGTATTTGAGTTTTCAAAGATAAATTGCCGAGGACAGCGTCCTCCCGGCAGGTATTCTACTTATTATATTTGTTCTTTTGCTCGTGGCAATCGTTGCCGATTGTTTCCAACAAGCTATAAACATAGAGTTCGAAATATCTGCTGCCCGATTTCTAACTATATATATCACGACAACTTGCCCAACTTATAAAAATGCGCACGACATCTTCTAAGCATCGGAGCGGCAGTCCAACCGCTCTATTACGATCAACTAACCGTGTATTGAACTGCGGCTGTTGCGCGCCACACTATCTTTGAACGAGTCCAGAACCTGGGAACGGGTCCAGACCGCCAGTTGCGGCAGCGGGACCTCCGCCCGACTATCGGCGCATTTGACGTCGAAGGGTGGACTCAAAGGGACGGAAATTTTTGGCCGGCCCGGCCAATAGCGAGGAGCGGAATGGCTGAACTGGTCAATCTTCGGACGGCACGTAAGCGGGCCACACGCCGCAAGGATGAGCAAGACGCCAATGCTAGTCGGCTTGCCTACGGGCAACCGAAGCACATCCGCAAGCTGCACGCGGCCGACCAGGAAAAAGCCGACCGCACTCTGGATCTGCACCGCATCGAACCAGGAGACGGCCGATGAAATCGCCGGTTGTCAAACGCTCGATTGTCATTGCCGGACACAAAACAAGCGTCAGCCTCGAAGACGCGTTTTGGACGGCGCTGAAGGACATCGCATCGGTGCGCGAAATAACGCTGTCGGACCTTGTCGCATCGGTCGATACCGATCGCCGTCACGGCAATCTGTCGTCGGCGATCCGCATTTACGTGCTCGACTATTTCCGCGCGCTGAGCGGCCAGAACCGCAGCCAACGCGACGACAAGCGCGAGGGCCTCACCTCGCGGCTGGCGCCGTCAGTTCTGGGGGCCGACTGATCCCGTCGGTGGACCGGTCCGCAATGGCTGCGGCACCGGAATGAGATCGACAGGCGCCGGCAATGCCGGCGCCATTTCTTTATGGGGCTCGGCCGGCTCGTTCTTCGGCTGCGCCGCTTCGATGGCGCGCAGACGCTTGGCCTGGGTGTCAACCGCGCGCAAGGTCAGCCAGCCCGTCAACGCCGACACGTCGATGCTGCGCGCCGGCGACGCGACCGGGCCCTTCAAGGCCATGTAGATGTCCGGCCGCGCGCCGGCGGCTTCGCTTGCGCCCGACAAAACCAGCCGCGCGTCCAGCGACCCGTCGGTCAGATCGACATTACCGGTCAGCGTCAGATCGGCATTCCGGCTTTCGACCGCGACATCGGTCAGCCGCAACTGTCCGGCCCGCACCGTCAGGTTGCCGGTCGCACGCTTGACAGACAACTGACCGCCCTCCAGCGCCGTGCGCACCACGGCGCCAATGCGGCCGGCATCGATCGCCAGACCCTGGTCGACTGCACGCGTGACCGCGTCGAAGGCGCGCGGATCCAGCCCCGCCAGTTGCGCATCGGCCAATGTCAATTTGCCGGTGCCTTGCAAGGAACCGATCAGCGCGACCGGGCTCAATCCCGAACCGGCTACATCGGCGGAAACATCGAGCGTCCCTGTCACCGGCGGCCGCGCCGCGGCCGGCAGCAGCGCCGCCGCGTCGGCGCCGGTCAGCGAAAGCTTCGCTTGCGCGGTCAAACCGGTATCGGTGTCCTTGTAGACAAGACTGCCGGCCAGTCGACCGCCGGCGATATCGCCCGCCAAATCGTCGATGGCGAATTCGCGCTTGCCAAAGCGAAGGCCGGCGCTGAATTCGCGAACCGCCAGCGGCGCCGGCAGATCGAGACGCCGCACCTTGAGCGCCAACGTCCCGGCGACGTCGCCAAACGTACCGTCGGTGAAAGGCTCGGTTGACCAGACCCAATTTTTGTCAGTGCCGGGCGCGACTGTCGGCATGCCGATCACGGCGGCGAGCACGGTCGCGCCGTCGATCGTGTCGGCGTCGAGGGACCCGGAAATTTTGTGTGGCGAAGCAAGCAACCAACCAATCTTGCCGCGCAACGCCGTGCCGCCGACATTGGCGTTGATATCGGATAAAGTGAGATTATCGCCGTTGAGCGCCACGCGGCCGTCGAACGTCACCGGCAGCGCGGCGCGCACGGCGCCGGCGCCGCGCAACGGCGCGGCATTGGCCCGCGTCACCGTGGCCTGCAACGCCGCCGTCGGCGCCGCCGCGAACGGCCGCACCTTGCCGCTGGCTTTCGCGTCCAGACCCTTGGCTGACAGGCGGCTCTCAAGAGACAGATCGCCATTCGCCGGCCCGTTCAAGGCGAGCGTCAAGGCCCCCGGGCCGGGCTCGATCTCGATCGTGCGCTCGAGGCCGAGCATGGCCAGCAGAACCTTGCCGTCGTCGGCCTCCAGTTTGCCATTCAGCTTGAGTTCGCCTGCGATGCCGGCAGATAAAATCGAATCGGCATTGGCTTGGGCGCTCAGCGCCAGGCGCGCTTTGCCGAGCGAACCGTCGATGCTCAGTTTGGCCAGCGCCGCCGGCGCCGCGCCATCGACAACCAGCCGCGCGCGCAATCGCGCCGGCGCCATCGCCGCGCTGCCGCGGCCGAGCGCCGCCACCGATGCCGGCATAAAGCGCGACAGCACCGCCATCACCGGCGCCATATCCGGAGCAGTCAGGTCGACATTGACGCTGCCGCGCGGCGTCGGCTGCGTCGTATCGATACGCCCGCTGGCGGCGAAAGCGGCGCCGCCGATATCGGCGACCGCGAGCTTGTCGATCTGCAATCCGCCGGCATCGACTTTCAGCCGCGCACTGGCGTCGCGCGCGACAAAGCCGGCGATCGATGCGCGGCCGATATCGGCGGCGATGGTCATGTCACGCGGCCGCGCCAAGGCGGAGCCGGCAAGCAGCGCCTTGCCGAAACCGAGCGCGGCGTCGATATCGAGCTCGGGCGCGACGAGCGCGGCGTCGAGCTTGGCCTGGCTTTGGCCGGCCGCGAACACGTAAGACAGCCGCCCGGAAATCGTCTTGCGATCGAACTCGGCGCGCATCCGTTCGATCGCGATCTTCTCGCTGCCGAGCGTGACGTCGCCGCGCAGGTTGAGCGTGCGCAGATCGATCGCCGGCGTCACCGGCACGTCGCTGCGCCCTTCCAGCCAGGCCGCCAGCACTTTCGGGTCGTTGGCGTCGATCTCCGCCGGTCCGGTGAAAGCGACGCCATCGGCGCCGACCGCGAGATGGCCGCTCAGCCGCACCTGCGAGTAGCCCGGCGCACGAAATTCGAAGCGATCGAGATTCCAGCCGTCGGTATCGGTGCTGATGTCGCCGCGCAAATTCTGCACGGTGTTGCCGCCGAGCGTGATCTGATCGATGCCGATGCCGATCGCAATCGGGAATGCCGGGCGGAAGGCGCCGCCGCCGAGTTCGATCAGTTCGCGAATGGCCGCGGCCGGCGGCGGCCGGGTGCCGTCGCCGGTCACCAGCACGCGGTCGAGATCGATCTGCCGTCCCGACAGCACGCCGTCAAAGCGCGGATTCTTGCCGAACTTGAAATCGGCGACGCCGGTCAGCTTCAGCCCTTGCTCCTCCGGGCCGTACAGATATTCGACCTGCTCGATCAACGCCGACTCGGCGTTGGCTTTGATCTTGCCGCTCAGCCGCCACGGCTGGGTCAATCGCGCAGTGCCGCGCAGCCCGATGCCGACCGGTTTCGCCAGGCTCAGCGTGCCGTCGAAATGCGGCGCGCCGTCGCCGAGCATCAGCAGTCCATCGGTCTCGATGCTGAGCGGGCGGTTGACCGGGTCGACATTGACGTGAAGTTTGATGGCGCCGTCGTCGGTATAGCGCCCGGACGACAGGCGGAACGGATAAAGCTCGTCGCCGATGGTGACGGCGCCCTCGCCCTTGAACGGCCCGATCAGCGACTTCGCCTCGCCGTTGAACCACAGCCGGTTGAGCGTGACGGTGCCGCCGCTGGCGGCGTCGACGAACGAAACCTTGCCGTCCTCGACGCTTAGCCGTTCGACCGCCAGCGCATCCGGGCGCAAGCCGGCTGCGAAAGCGGGCGCTCGCAACTGGCCGCCGGCGTCGAGCCGGAGCGTCACCTGCGGCCCGGCGAGATGCAATTCCGTCGCACGCCAGTCGCCGCGCATCAGCGGCGCCAGCGCCAGCTCGATCCTGAGCG
>JAQSCR010000517.1 GCA_029945495.1 Pseudolabrys sp.
ATCATCACCAATGCGATCCTGTTCTCGTTCCTATTGACCTACGAGAACATTCCGCAGGAGCTGGCGCAGTGGATTACCAATATGGGCCTCGGCTGGGTCACCTTCCTGCTCGTGGTCAACATCATGTTGCTCCTGGCCGGCAACGTGATGGAGCCGTCGTCGATCACGCTGATCATGGCGCCGATCCTGTTTCCGGTGGCGATCAAGCTCGGCATCGACCCGATTCACTTCGGCATTCTGATGGTGGTGAACATGGAAGTCGGCCTGTGTCACCCGCCGGTGGGGCTCAACCTCTATGTGACGTCGGGCATCGCCAAGATGGGCATCACCGAGCTGACCATCGCGGTCTGGCCCTGGCTGCTGACCATGCTGGTGTTCCTGGGCTTCGTCACCTATTGGCCCGGCATGTCGCTGTTCCTGCCGCGGCTGCTCGGGATGATGTAATGGCGGCGGGCCCCGCCAAGGTCGTCTTGCTGACCGGCGCCGCCGGTGGTCTCGGCACGGTGATGGCGGCGGCGCTGCTCGAGGCCGGGCACTGCGTCGCTGCGGCGGATCTGGATGGCAATGCGCTGGTGCGGTTGCTCGAGCGGCTGCAGGCGCCGCGTGAGCGCTTGCTGCCGGTGCCGGCCGATGTGTCGAGCGAAGACGAATGCAACGCAGCGATCGAGGCGACCGTGGCGCATTTCGGACGCGTCGATGGCCTCGTCAACAATGCCGGCATCGGCATGAGTTCGATCCGTCCCGATGCCGAGACGCGTCATCCCGATATCGAAGAGCTGACGCCGGACGTGTGGGACCGGTTCTACATGGTCAATGTGCGCGGGCCGATGATGCTGACGCGGGCGGCGGTGCCGCATATGCGCAAAGCCGGCTGGGGCCGCGTCGTCAACAACACCACCAGCTACAAGACCATGCTGCGCGTGCTGCCTTATGGCGCGATGAAGTCGGCGCTCGAGTCGATGTCGGCGGTGTGGGCGCAGCAACTCGCCGGCACCGGCATCACTGTCAATGTACTGGTGCCGGGCGGGCCGACCGACACGCCGTTCATCGCCGACGCCGCCGGCTGGCCGCGCGACAAGATGCTGCGGCCGGACATCATGGCGGCGCCGATCCGCTGGCTGATATCGGACGCCGCGAACGACGTCACCGGCCGCCGTATCACCGCCAGCGAATGGGACACGACGCTTGTCGCCGATGAGGCCGCCGCTGCTGCCTCCCGCGGCATTGGCTGGCCGGAATTGGTATCTAACCAGACCTGGTGGTGAAGAAAATTCATCGTTGAGCGGACCTTTTCGGGCGCTTCGGCCATTCCTATGTGATGGGGAACGCTGTCGTTGCATCCGGAGGCTCTCGTGCGCTCGATCATCGCCTGTCTTGTTACCGCAATTGTCACGTTGAGCGCGCTGCCGGCGCGGGCCGCCGACGAGCCGGACCTCATCTTCAAGCGCTCGACCGTGTTCAAATGGCTGACGCCGAACGACAAGCTCGCCACCTATGGGCTCGACGATCCACAGGTCGAGGGCGTGGCTTGTCACTTCACCGTGCCGGAACGCGGCGGCCTGAAAGGCTGGATCGGCGTCGCCGAGGAAGTATCCGACATCTCGCTGGCCTGCCGGCAGATCGGCCCGATCAGGTTCAAGGCCAAGTTCGAACAGGGCGAGGACGTGTTCCGCCAGCGCCGCTCGCTGTTCTTCAAGAAGATGCAGATCGTGCGCGGCTGCGACACCAAGCGCAACGTGCTGGTTTATATGGTCTATAGCGACCGCATCATCGAAGGCTCGCCGAAAAACTCGACCTCATCGGTGCCGGTCATGCCGTGGGGCGGGCAGGGCGACGTACAGAAATGCGCCGACTGGGTGGAGAAGTAGCCGGCGGTCGATGCGATGGCGCTGCGCGCTCAATTGAGTCTATGATGAACGGGGAAGCGACAACGGAGTGAACCCATGCCCACTGACATTCCCGCCCATACGCCGCCCGACCAACCCGATATCGCCAAGCTTCAGCGCGCGGTCGCCGGCGCGCTGCACCAGCACTGGAAACTCTATCTGGCGGAAGGCGTGCTGCTGCTCGTCCTCGGCGTCGTCGCCATCGTCATCCCGCCGCTCGCCACTCTGGCGGTAACGATCCTGTTCGGCTGGCTGTTTCTGATCACCGGTATCATGGGCCTGGTCACCACATTCTGGCTGCGCGCCGCGCCCGGCTTCTGGTGGTCGCTGATCTCGGCCGCGCTCGGCGTGCTGGTCGGTGGCTGGCTGTTGGCGCAGCCGGTGGCCGGGGCGTTTTCGCTGACCTTGGTGTTGATCGCCTTTTTCGTCATCGAGGGCGTCGTCACCATCATGTTCGCGCTCGATCACAAGCGCGAATTGTCCGGGCGCTGGGGCTTCATGCTGGTGAGCGGCATCGTCGATCTGCTGTTAAGCGCCATGCTGCTGGCCGGCCTGCCGAGCACGGCGGCCTGGGCGCTCGGCTTGCTGGTCGGCATCAACATGGTGTTCGGCGGCATGGCGCTGGTGGCGATGGCGCTGCATGCGCGCAAGGCAAGCCTCTAGCCATTTTATTTGCGCATGATCTTATCCGAAAACCGGTTCCCACTTTTCGGGATCATGCGATCGGCTCGCCGGCTTCGGCGGCGGCGAGCTTGTCGCGCCAGTCCTTGCGCTTGAGGATGAACGTGAGGGCGGACATCCCCAACAGGACGATGCAGACGATCAAAAGTCCGGCCGAAATCGGCCGGTTGAAGAAGATGAAGTAATTGCCGTTCGACATGATCAGGGATTGCCGCAGGCTCTGCTCGAAAATCGGCGCGATGACAAGGCCGAGAACCAGAGGCGCGGGGTCGAACGAGAATTTGCGCAAGGCGTAGCCGAGCACGCCCATGATCAGCATGATCCAGACGTCGACGATCGAGTGGTTCACCTCGTAGACGCCGATGACGCAGAACATGATGATCAGCGGATAAAGGTAGGCATAAGGAATTCGCAGCACGGTCACGAACAGCCCGACCAGCGGCAGATTGAGCGCCAGCAGCATCAGATTGCCGACATACATCGACGCGACGAATCCCCAGAATACGTCCGGGTGCTCGGTGACCAGCTGCGGGCCGGGTGCGATGCCATGCACCATCAGCGCGCCCATCAGCACCGCGGGGATCGGCCCGGTCGGAATGCCGAGCGCCAGCATCGGCACGAAGGCGCCGGTCGAGGCCGAATTGTTGGCCGATTCAGGGCCGGCGACGCCTGCGACCGCGCCACGGCCGAATTCTTCCGGATGCTTGGAGATGCGGCGTTCCAGCGCATAAGACAGGAAGCTGGAGATAATGTGCGCCGAGCCGGGAATGATGCCGATGATGAAGCCGAGCAGGGTGCCGCGGCCGATCGGCCAATACGATTCATTCCACTCCTTGCGGCTTGGCCATAGCTCGCGGAATTTCGGCGCGATCACTTCGCCGATCACCTTGTGGCTCGGCGTCGACAGGATCTCACCGAGACCGAACAGGCCGACGGCGACCGGCACGATGCCGATGCCGTCGCCGAGTTCGGTCAGGTTGAAGCTGTAGCGGAAATGGCCGGTCATGTTGTCGATGCCGATCATGCCGAGCATCAGGCCGATGCAGGCCATCAGCAGCGTGCGCACCAGCGACGACGATGACATGTAGGCGAGAAAAATCAGGCCGAGCACCAGGAGCGCGGTGTATTCCGGCGGGCCGAATTTCAAGGCGATGGTGGCCAGCGGCGGCGCGACCACGGTCAGTGCGATGACGCCGAAGGTGCCGGCGACCCAGGAGCCGACCGCGGCGATGCACAGCGCCGCGCCGGCGCGGCCTTTCTTGGCCATGGCGTTGCCGTCGATACAGGTCATCACCGACGAGGCTTCGCCGGGAATGCGCATCAGGATCGACGTGGTCGAGCCGCCATATTGCGAGCCGTAGTAAATGCCGGCCAGCATGATGACCGCCTGGGTGGCGTTGAGCCCGAACGTCACCGGCAGCAGAATGGAAATGCCGGACAGCGGACCGATCCCCGGCAGCACGCCGACCAACGTGCCGACCAGACAGCCGAGAAAGGCGTACCAGAGATTATCCGGCTGGAACGCGATGGCGAATCCATGCGCCAGGCTGAACAGGGTGCTTTCCACTGAGGATTTCCTAGTAGCCGAATTCGGGCAGGGGCGTCTTCAGTCCATAGACGAATGAGGCGTAAGTGACGCCAACGATCAGCACACAAAAGACGGCGGCGCGCAGCGGGTTGCGGCGCTCGACGATCGTCAGCAGCGCCATCAACGTCAGCAGCATGGTGACGATGAAGCCAAGGCGTTCATAAAGGAGAATACCGCCGCCGGTGATCGCGGTGACCGTCAGGGCATGCTTGCCGTCGGCCCAGTCCAGTTCGGCGAAGGGCGGGCTTTCGGCGCTCGCGCGCAGGATCAACGCCAGGCCAAAGACGATCGTCAGCACCGCGACGATCCGCGGCAGAAAACCGGCGCCCGGCATGGACAGCGCGCCGACCGGCAGATCGCCGCTCAGCGCGATAATTACGGCGCCGAAGGCGACAAAGGCGGCGCCGGCAACGTGATCGGCGCGCAGCGTCAACTTCTCCCCGTCGGTGCCGCTCATCCCTGCTTGCCGATCAACTGCACCGCTTCGTCGGACCGCTTGGCGTCGGCGGCCCAGAACGCCGCGAAGTCCTTGGCATTCTGATAGGAATATTCCTGGCCAAGGCTGTTGACGACCGATTTGAACTGCTCGGACAGAGCGGCCTTGTCGAGCGCCACGCTCAAGGTAGCGATTATGTCCGCCGGCGTGCCCTTCGGCGCGAACAGTCCGACCCAAAGATAATATTCGGCATCGAAGCCGAGCTCCTTGAGCGTCGGCACATCGGGCAGAACCTTCGAGCGCGTCGCGCCAAACGCGGCGAGTGCGCGTAGCTTGCCGGACTTGATGTGCGGCAGCGACGCGGAAATGGCCTGCGTCGAGGCTTGCGCATTGTTGCCGAGCAGCGCGGTGATGGCCGGCCCCCCGCCATTGGTCGGCAGATGGCGCAGCTTGGGAATGCCGGTCGCCTTCTCGAGGATCGCCATCGGCAGATGCGTGGCGCCGTACAGACCGCCGGACCTGTAGACGATCGCCTCGGGCCGTTTCTTGGCGTCGTCGATGAAGTCCTTCAGCGTCTTGTAGGGCTGCTGATCGTTGACCAGCAGCAGCACCGGATCGGCGATCAGCCGCGCCAGCGGAATGAAATCGGCGCGCGTCGTCTTCGGCTGCCGCCCGAATAATTTGTCGACCTCGGCGTAACCGGAAATGCCGTTGTTGTGCGACAGCAAGGTGTAGCCGTCCGGCTTGGCGGTGGCGGCGACCTGCGCGCCGATCTGGCCGCCGGCGCCGGCTTTGGTTTCGACCACGACCGGCTGCTTGAGGATCGGCTCCAACGCCGCGGCGATCGGCCGCGTCAGGATGTCGTTGGCGCCGCCGGGCGGAAACGCCACCAGGATCGTCACCGCGTGCGACGGAAAAGGCGTTTGCGCGATCGCCGGAGCCGCGGCAACGCAGGCGGCGGTGCCGATGACAAATGTGCGCCTGTCCATGATCGTTTCCTTTTTTGCCGGAATGCGGCGCGCGCGATCGAGACTTAACTAACCCTGCACGCGGCCGATCAACTGCACCGCCTGCTCGACGCGCTTGGCGTCTTCGTCCCAGAACTTCGCGAAGTCCGGCGCGTCGAGATAGGCCACCTCATCGCCGATATTGGTCATGGCGGTCTTGAATTGTTCGCCGGTGACAACTTTCTTGGTTTCAGTGCGCAGCTTGGCGATGACGGCATCCGGCGTGCCTTTGGGCGCGAACAGGCCGACCCACAACGAAAATTGGACGTCGTAGCCCTGTTCCTTCAGCGTCGGCACGTCGGGCATCGAGGCAGCCCGCGTCGCGCCGAGGCAGCCGAGCGCCTTCAGCTTGCCGGCCTTGATCTGGCCGCTGGCGGCGGCGATCGACGACACCAGCACTTGCGAATTGTTGCCGAGGATCGCCGTCAAAGCCGGTCCGCCGCCATTGGTCGGCAGGTGGCGCATTTGGATGCCGGCGGCTTTCATGAACAGCGCGGTCGGCAAATGCAGCGCGCCATAGAGGCCCGATGAACTGAACAGAATCTGGTCGGGCCGCTTCTTGGCGTCGTCGACCAGATCCTTCAGGGTCTTGTACGGCTGCTGATCGTTGACGACGATGACCATCGGCCCGGCCGACAGCCGCGCGATCGGAATGAAATCGGCGCGGGTGAACTTCGGCTGGCGGCCGAACAACTTGTCGACATCGGCGAAGCCGGAAATCGACGGCAGGTGCATCAGCAGCGTGTAGCCGTCCGGCTTGGCGTTGGCGGCAACCTGCGCGCCCAGCGCGCCGGCCGCGCCCGCCTTGGTGTCGACGACGCAAGCCTGTTTGATGATCGGCTCAAGCAAGGTGGTGAACGGACGCCCGACGACGTCGACCGCGCCGCCGGGCGGGAATGGATTGATGAAGGTGATGGCGTGCGACGGATAGGCGTCCTGCGCGAAGGACGGACGAATAGCGAGCGCTACTGCTGCGGCCGCACTCCCGGCGACGAAATGGCGTCTGTCCACTTTAGTCCTCCCCTGGCGCTGTTTTTATAACCGGCGCATTGGCCGGCGATTTATTGTTGGGGAGAGACTATCGCCCGCGGTGGCCGGCGATCAAGCATCAATGATTGCCACCGCCCGGGTCCAGCCGGCCGAACCGCCGCGCACTTTCACCGGAAAGCAGCTGACGGTGAATCCGTGTGCCGGCAGACTTTCGAGATTGTGCAATTTCTCGATATGACAATAGCCGATCTCGCGGCCGGCGCGGTGACCTTCCCAGATCAGCGACGGGTCGTGCGTTTCGGCGTATTTCTGCATGGTGTAGATGAACGGCGCGTCCCAGCTCCAGCCATCGGTGCCGGTGACGCGCACGCCACGCTCGAGCAGATACATGGTGGCCGCACGGCCCATGCCGCAGCCCTTGGCGACGTAATCGGGTTGGCCATAGGCGAGACCCGCGCTCGTATTCACGATCACAATTTCAAGCGGTGAAAGCGTGTGGCCGATACGCTTCAATTCGGCTTCGACGTCGGCCGCGGTCGCGACGTAGCCGTCGGGAAAATGACGGAAGTCGAGCTTCACGCCGGGCTGCAGGCACCAGTCGAGCGGCACTTCGTCAATGGTGAGCGCGCGCTTGCCGCCATCCATGGTCGAGGCGAAGTGATAGGGCGCATCGAGATGCGTGGTGCAATGGGTGGACAGCCGCACCCATTCGAAGCCCCAGCCTTCGCCGTCAGGCAGGTCTTCCTTTTTCAGGCCGGGGAAGAACTTGAGAATATCGGCGGCGGTCGCCTGGTGATCGAGATACTCGATTTTCGGGCCGTAGCCCGGCGGATCGGCCGCCACGTCGTTTTCGAGCGGAATCGAGATGTCGATCACTTGCCGCGGCATGGATACTTCTTTCCTTGCGGCCGGCATTGCGCCGGCTGGTCGTTTCGTTGGCATGCATCATTCAAGACGGCGACGGCCGAGGCAACTCGTCCCTCGCTCCGCTTCATCGTGCAGTGCAGCAATAGGCGCCGCCGCGGCGAATCGTTGCAGGTCCCACTATTTGCCCACTGCCGCACCGGCCGGCCGGCTCGCCGCGAATTCGACGAAAGCATGCACACGCGGGTGGACCATCGCCTTCGGCGCTGGCATTATCGGTCACCGAATTCAAAAACGAAAACCACTCGGGGAGGAGCTACTATGATGCAAAGCCTAAAGTCGCGGGCCTTGGCAGGTGTTGCGGGAGCCAGTCTGGCGCTCGTTGCCGGCGCCTTGTTCGCTGTTACCGGCGCGCAGGCGCAGGACAAGAAGCCGATCGTGATCGGCTTCAGCCAGTCGCTGACCGGCGCGCTGTCGCCGAACGGCAAGCAAGCCTTGCTCGGCATGGAAATCTGGAAGGACCAGACCAACAAGGCCGGCGGCCTCCTGGGCCGTCAGGTCGAACTGAAATATTACGACGACAAGAGCGAGCCGTCGGAAGTGCCGGGCATCTACACCAAGCTGCTCGACGTCGACAAAGCCGATCTGGTCGTCTCCGGCTACGCCACCAACGAAATCGCGCCGGCGATGCCGGTCGTGATCCGCAAGGGCAAGACCTTCATCAGCCTCTTCGGCCTCGACGTGAACGACAAGTTCAAATATCCGAAATACTTCTCCATTCTGCCGACCGGTCCGGACACCAAGGGCTCCTTCACCAAGGGCTTCTTTGAAGTCGCGATGGCGCAGAACCCGAAGCCGAAGACCGTCGCCCTGACGATGGCCGACGCCGAATTCTCGCAGAATGCCTGCGAGGGCGCGCGCGCCAATGCCAAGAAGGCCGGCCTCAAGGTCGTCTACGACAAGGCCTATCCGCCGCCGCCGAAGACCACCGATTTCGCGCCGATCGTGCGCGCGATCAAGGCGGAAAATCCGGATCTCGTCGTGGTCTGCGCCTATCCGCTCGACTCGGTCGGCATGGTGCTGGCGGCGAACGAAATCGGCCTCAACCCGAAAATGTTCGGCGGCGCGCTGGTCGGTCTGCAGGCCACGTTCTTCAAGGACAAGCTCAAGGGCAAGATGAACGGCATCGTCAACTACGAGACCTGGGTGCCGGATGAAAAGCAGATGTACAAGGGCACCAAGGACTTCTTCGTCGAATATCAGTCGCGGGCGAAGGCGGCCGGCGTCGATCCGCTCGGCTACTATCTCGGCGGCTGGGGCTACGCCCAACTGCAGGTGCTCGGCGATGCGATCAAGAGCGCCAAGAGCATCGAAGACGACAAGGTTGCCGCCGCTCTCAAGAAGGACAAGTTCGAGACCGTCATGGGCCCGATCAAGTTCGGCGCGAAGGGCGAATGGGCCGAGGGCCGGATGTTCACCGTGCAGTATCACGACATCCCGGCCGATGCCGGCCTCGAGACCTGGCGCGGCATGAGCTACCAGACCGTGCTCGAGCCGAACAACTTGGAGACCGGCAAGGTGATCTATCCTTACGAGAAGGCGCATAAGTAAGCGCCTTCCGGCCTAAGACAAAGATCAAGACAAGAAACGCCGCGGAGCAATCCGCGGCGTTTTTTCTTTCTCGAGTCCCGGGCGCATCGCGGCACGAAGTGACGCGCTGCAGACCCGGGACCCCGGTTGTTCAAAATAGAAAGCGGGGCCCCGGATCTGCGGCGCATCACTTCGCTGACGCTCATCCTGCACCGCGTCCGGGGCACGCAGCCGCGCTACATCCCCAGATAAAACTGGCGGATCAGGTCGTTGTTGTTCAGCTCATCGGCCGAGTTGCCTTCGAACTCGATTCTGCCGTGCACGATGACATAACCGCGGTCGGCGATGCGCAGCGCCTGGGTGAAGTTCTGCTCGGCCATCAGCACCGTGAGCTTGTAGTGTTCCTTGAGCTGGCCGATGGCATCGATGGTGCGGGCGACGAGAAGCGGCGACAGCCCGACCGACGGTTCGTCGACCAGAAGAATGCGCGGATTGAGCATCAGCGCGCGCGCCAAAGCCAGCATCTGCTGCTCGCCGCCGCTCATCGAGCCGGCCAATTGGCCGCGGCGTTCCGCGAGACGCGGGAAGATTTCAAAGCAGAAGGCGAGGTTGGTCTTGATATGCGGCCGCGCCTTCGGCCGGCTGGCGCCCAGCAGCAGGTTCTCTTCCACGGTCTGGCGCGGAAACAGCCGGCGGCCTTCCGGCACCAGCGCGATGCCGAGGTCGACGATCTGCTCGGTGGTCAGCGTCGACAGATCGTGCTTCTCGCCGTCGATTTCGGCGATGACCTTGCCCTTGTTCGGCCGCACCCAGCCCATGATGCACTTCATCAAGGTGCTTTTGCCGTTGCCGTTGGTGCCGAGCAGCACGACGGTCTCGCCGCTGCCGACGCGCAACGACACGTTTTCCAGCACCCGGACCGCGCCATAGGCGGCGTCGATGCCCTCGACGGAAATGCTGTTGCTGCTATTGGCCAAGATAGGCTCCCACGACTTCCTTGTCCTGGATCACATCCTCGGGCTTGCCGTCGGCAATCTTGTGGCCGGAGACGAGCACCACCAGGCGCTGGGAGAAAGTCATCACCGCGCGCATGATGTGCTCG
>JAQSCR010000518.1 GCA_029945495.1 Pseudolabrys sp.
CTTTGCGCTTCCTGTAACTGGTCGGCCAGCCGCACCACCTGGCGGTTGAGCGCCTCGATTTGCTTCCATTGCGCCGCCAGCGCCTCGCTGAGGTCCTCGACGGTGCGCTCCTGATGCGCCCGGGCGATCTCCAACGTTTCGACGCGGGCCCGCAGTGTTTCGATGTCATCCATGGCGGTCTCCGCTCAGGTGCAATGCAACCGACCATATCGCAACTGCAGCAAAAGTCTGAAATACTGAGGACCGCGAACTGGAGCGACCATGGCCTTCGATACCATCATCCGCGGCGGCACCGTCGCCACCGCATCCGATACTTTCGCCTGCGACGTCGGCATCATAGGCGGCAAGATCGCCGCGCTGGGCGCCGATTTGAGCGCCTCCTTGGGCGCCGCCACAGAGATCGTCGATGCCACAGGTCTCCTGGTGCTGCCCGGCGGCATCGATAGCCATGTGCATATCGCCCAGCCGTCCGGCCCCGGCATTGTCATGGCCGACGATTTTGCTTCCGCGACGCGCTCGGCGGCCTTCGGCGGCAACACCATGGTCTTGCCTTTTGCCATGCAGCAGAAGGGCGAGAGCCTGCGCCAGGTGGTGAAGGACTATCACGCTTTAGCCGACGGCCAGTGCTACATCGACGTGTCGTTCCATCTCATCATCGCCGACGCTAGCGACGCCGTGCTCGGCCAGGAGCTCCCGGCCCTTGTCCATGACGGCTACACCTCGTTCAAGGTGTTCATGACCTATGAGGGCCTGGCGCTGTCCGACATGGAAATGCTGAAGGTGATGAGCGTGGCGCGCGAGACCGGCGCCATGGTGATGGTGCATGCCGAGAACTACGACGCCATCCGCTTTCTCACCGACCGGCTGGAGCAGGCGGGCCAAACCGGCACCAAATATCACGGCGCGTCGCGGCCGATTCCGGTCGAGCGCGAGGCAACGCACCGCGCCATCTCGCTGGCGGAATTGATCGACGTACCGATCATGATCGTGCATGTGTCGAACCGCGAGGCGATGGACGAGATCGCGCGCGCACGCCGGCGCGGCCTGAAGATCTACGGCGAGACCTGCCCGCAATATCTGATGCTGACCGAGAGCGACATGGACGGCCTCAACATGGAGGGCGCGAAATATGTCTGCTCGCCGCCGCCGCGCGACAAAGCGAGCCAAGTCGCGTGCTGGGAGGGCTTGCAGCAGGGCATTTTCTCGCTGTTCTCGTCCGACCACTGCCCGTTCCGCTACGACGACCCGCAAGGCAAACTGGCGCCCAAGGGCAAGACCAGTTTCCGCTGGGTGCCGAACGGCATTCCCGGCGTCGAAACGCGATTGCCGATCCTGTTTTCCGAAGGCGTCAGCAAAGGGCGGCTCACCTTGAACGAATTCGTCGCGCTGACCTCGACCAATCACGCCAAGACCTACGGGCTTTATCCGAAGAAGGGTACGATCGCGGTCGGCTCCGACGCCGACATCGCGCTGTGGGACCCCAAGCGCCAGGTCACGATCTCGCAGACGCTGATGCACGGCGGCACCGACTACACACCTTATGAAGGCATTGCCGTCACCGGCTGGCCGGTGTCGACGATCGTGCGCGGCCAGTTCGTCGTGCGCGACGGCGAGCTGGTCGGAAAATTAGGCGGCGGCGATTATGTGCCGCGCGAGAAGTCGGAGTTGGCGAAGCCGCGCGCGGCGGCGCCCTAGCCATTCATCGCGGGCGGAAAACCCCGGCAGCGTGCGGCGTTTACTCTCCTGCCCCCATGGCGTAGCCTACGGTCTGACACCGAGGGGCAACCGATGGACAATTTTTTCCTTTTCACCGCCGTGCTTGTCCTGGCGGTGTTCCTCACGCTCTATTTCGCGGTCAAGACCGTGCCGCAAGGCTCGCAATGGACCGTCGAACGATTTGGCCGCTATCACAAGTCGCTGTATCCCGGCCTCAACTTGATCGTCCCGTTCATCGACCTCATCGGCCGCAAGATCAACGTCCAGGAATCGGTGCTGGAAATCCCGAGCCAGCCGGTTATCACCAAAGACAACGCCTCCGTCATCGTCGATGGCGTCGTGTTCTTTCAGATACTGGACGCGGCGAAAGCGGCCTATGAGGTGCAGAACCTCGAACAGGCCATCGTCAATATTTCGATGACCAATATCCGCACCGCCATCGGCGCGCTCGACCTCGATGAAACCCTGTCGAAGCGCGACGAGATCAATCACCGCCTGCTGCAGGTGCTCGATGCGGCCACCCATCCATGGGGCACGAAAATCACCCGCGTCGAGCTCAAGGACATCCGGCCGCCGGAAGATGTCGTCGCCTCGATGGCCAAGCAGTTGACCGCCGAGCGCGAGAAACGCGCCGCGGTGTTGCAGGCCGAAGGCATCAAGCAGTCGGAAATCCTCAAGGCCGAAGGCGAAAAGCAGTCGCAAATTCTGGCGGCCGAAGGCCGGCTGGTCGCCGCCACCAAGGATGCCGAAGCGCGCGAGCGCCTGGCGTCGGCGGAAGCGATGGCGACCAAGGTGGTGTCGGCGGCGGTCGAGGGCGGCAACGTCCAGGCGCTCAACTATTTCATCGCGCAGAAATACGTCGAGGCCGTACAGGCGATCGGGCAATCGCCAAATTCCAAGCTGGTGCTGATGCCGATGGAAACCAGCGGGCTGGTCAACACCATCGCCGGCATCGCCGAAATCGCCAAGGACAGCCTGGCGCAGGTAGCGAAGAAAAGTTAAGGGCCTGACATGAACCCGTGGCTCTGGGCTATTGGCGCGGTGATTGCCGCAGTGCTGGAAATCGTCGTGCCCGGCGCCTATCTGATCTGGATCGCGGCCGGCGCCGCGATAACCGCCTTGGCCTGCTTTGCCTTCGCCCTCGCATTGACGACGCAGCTCATCGTTTTCATCGTTGCCAGCAGCGTCGCCTGCGTCGCCGGCTACTTCGTCTATCAACGGCTGATCACGCCGGCCGCGGGCGCCGCAGCGCTCAATCAACGCGGCCTGGAAATGATCGGCGCGCATGGCGTCATTTTCGAAGCGGTCGTCAACGGACAAGGCAAAGTCAGTCTCGGCGACAGCGTCTGGATCGCCGAAGGTCCGGACATGCCGGCAGGCTCCGCCGTCGTCGTGACCGGCCTGCGCGGGACGATCGTTATCGTTGCACCGCGTCACTGACCATGAGGGCTACCCAATGAGCGCTTATGTCATTTTCGACGTTGATATCCGCGACCCGGCGAAATATCAGGAATTCATGAGCGGCGTGAAGCCGGCTTTGGAAGCGGCGGGCTGCAAATATCTGGCGCGCGGCGGCGCGCACAAGGTCTACGAAGGCGACTGGGAGCCGCGCCGCATTGTGCTGCTCGAATTCCCCTCTCTCGCGGCGTGGGAAGAATTCTACAACGGACCGACCTATCGAGGCCTCAAGGCCATTCGCGATGCGTGCAGCGAAGCCCGGCTGGTCGGCGTCGAAGGGCTGTAACGGGGAAAGCGCGGCCATGCCGATCAATCGTCAGGTTCGCCTCAAGTCGCGTCCCAACGGCATTCCGCAGGCGGAGCATTTCGAGATCGTCGATGCGGCGGTGCCGGAACTGAGCGACCGGCAATTCCTGGTGCGCAACGAATTCCTTTCGGTCGAGCCGGCGATGCGCGGCTGGGTGTCGGCGGTCGCCAATTACGCGACGCCGGTCGGCATCGGCGAGACGATGCGCTCGTTCTCGGCCGGCACCGTCATTGCCTCGCGTCATCCGGGCTACGCCGAGGGCGACAAGGTGATGGGCATGCTCGGCTGGCAGCATTATGCCATCTCGGACGGCAGCAACGTCACGCGCAAGGTGATGGAGCAGGATTTACCGCTGTCGCTGTCGCTCGGCGTGCTCGGCCTCAATGGCGTCACCGCCTATTTCGCGTTGCTGGAACTCGGCCTGCCTCGGCCGGGCGATACCGTTGTGGTTTCCACCGCCGCCGGTTCGGTCGGCTCGGCGGTCGGACAGATTGCGAAACTGATGGGCTGCCGCACGGTCGGCATCACCGGCGGCGCAGCGAAGATGAAACTCTGCCGCGACGAATTCGGCTACGACGAAGCCATCGACTACAAAACCGGGGACGTTGGCGCGGCGCTGAAGGCTACCTGCCCGCGCGGCATAGACGTCTATTTCGACAATACCGCGGGATCGATCAGCGACACCGCGCTGGCGCAGCTCGCGGTCGGCGCGCGCATCGTCATTTGCGGCACCGCGTCGGTGGCGTCATGGGACCCGCCGCCGCAAGGGCCGCGCGTCGAGCGGCACATGCTGGTCAAGCGCGCGCGCATGAGCGGCTTTCTGGTGTTCGACTACGCACACCGTTACGAAGAAGCGGTGGCGCGGCTGGCGGCCTGGGTGCGCGAGGGCAAGTTGCGCTACCGCGAGGATATCCTCGATGGGATCGAGCAGGCGCCCGGCGCGATTGCCGAATTGTATCGCGGCGAGAACCTCGGCAAGCGGCTGATCAGGGTGGACTAACAGAAACACAACCTGAACAATTGACAGCAAGCATAGGTTGCCGGACAATTAGCCTCGGATGCGAGGGCTAGCTCTATGCGCAAACGATTGTTCTTTTTTCTAGCGATTATTTCTCTTGTCGCCTCGATCACACCATCGACTGCACAACAGAGGCCGGCGCCAGGCAAATGCGCCGAAACCGCCGGCTACATCACCTGCGAAGCATTTTGTACGAAATATCGAGTCAAGTCGCAACGTGAGGTCTGTCTGCGCACTCATCCGCGAAGTTGCATGAATCTATATGCAAGCCTGAGCTATTGCGTTCGGGATCAATGCAACACCGGCCAGATTATGTGCAAGGACTGGTGCGCGACGTATCGGAATAAAGATCAGCAAGAGAGTTGCTTGCGAAACGGCGCGCGTAGCTGTTTGGGAAAATACGGCAGCCTTACGGTTTGCGTAGGAGACGGGCCCAACTGAAGCCTCGCTGGACGGATAGCCGTGTTGCCATCACCGCGCAAACGCAGTTGATGACAACACGGGCTTACCGCTAATGCTTCAGCTTCGCATCGACCTTGAACTTGGCCTCGGTCTTTTGCGTGATCTCGTCGAGCGTCACGTCGGGCGCCAGCTCGATCAAGGTCATGCCGCTGCCTTTGCGGTCGATGGTGAAGACGCCGAGATCGGTGATCACCATGTCGACCACCCCTGCCCCGGTGAGCGGCAGGTTGCACTTGTGCAACAGCTTGCGGTCGATCGAGCCGTCCTTGGCCTTGGCGGTGTGCTCCATGATCACCACCACCTTCTTGACGCCGGCGACCAGATCCATGGCGCCGCCCATGCCCTTGACCATCTTGCCGGGGATCATCCAGTTGGCAAGATCGCCGTTCTCCGCCACCTGCATGGCGCCGAGAAGCGCGATGTCGATGTGGCCGCCGCGGATCATCGCGAATGAATCGGCCGAGGAGAAAAAGCTGGTGGTCGGGATTTCAGTGACGGTCTGCTTGCCGGCATTGATCAGGTCCGGGTCCTCGTCGCCCTCATAAGGGAACGGGCCGAAGCCGAGCATGCCATTCTCGCTCTGCAGCTGAACGCTCATGCCGTCGGGAATGTAGTTCGACACCAACGTCGGAATGCCGATGCCGAGATTGACGTAAAAGCCGTCGCGCAATTCCTTGGCGGCGCGTTCGGCCATCTGATCGCGGGTCCAGGGCATGATTAAACCTCCTCACCGGTGGCGGCGGCGGGGACGCGCTTGCGCACCGTGCGTTGCTCGATGTGTTTCTTCGCATCCGGAACGTGAATGATACGCTGCACGAAAACGCCCGGGGTGATGATGTGGTCGGGATTGATCTCGCCCGGACGGACGAGATGCTCGACCTCGGCGACGGTGACCTTGCCGCAGGTCGCCATCATCGGATTGAAGTTACGCGCAGTCTTGCGATAGACCAGATTGCCTTCGTGATCGCCCATCCAGGCGTGCACGATGGCGAGATCGGCAACGATGCCGCGCTCCATGATGTATTTCTCGCCGTCGAACTCGCGCTCTTCCTTGCCCTTGGCGATATCGGTGCCGGCGCCGGTGCGGGTGAAGAAGGCGGGAATGCCGGCGCCGCCGGCGCGCAGCCGCTCGGCCAAGGTGCCCTGCGGGTTGAATTCGATTTCCAGTTCGCCGGCGAGGTATTGCTGGGCGAACAGCTTGTTCTCGCCGACATAGGACGCGATCATTTTCTTGACCTGCCGCGTCTCCAGCAGCAGGCCAAGGCCGGCGCCGTCGACGCCGGCATTGTTCGAAGCGACCGTGAGATTCTTCACGCCGCTGTCGCGGATCGCCATGATCAGCACTTCCGGAATGCCGCACAGACCGAAACCGCCGCATGCGATCAACATTCCGTCCTTGAGGACGCCAGCGAGCGCCTTGGCGGCGTCGGGATAGACCTTCTTCATAATTTTCCTGCCAATTCCCCGGTTCTTCAGGTTTCTATATGGACTTTAGCGCAAGCGAAAGGTCAAGAAGCGGCCAACGTAAGCCGCCGATTGCCTATTGCGGCGGCGGCGTAATGTCACGCACGGGATTGCGCGGCCGTACCGGTGCTTCCGGCGCCGCCGGTGCAACCGACGCGGGCGCCGTCACCGAGCTTGCGGGGCCGGCGAGCCGGGTCGGCAGCGGCAGGCCGTGCGGATAATAGGTCCAGGCGACGAACAGCGCCGCGAACAGGATCGCCGACACGACGGCGGCGCTGCCGCGGCTGGCGAAGGACACCAGATTGCCGATGCCGCTGGCGACGAAAGCCAGCACGGCCAGCACCATCACATAGAGCCAGTCCACCTGGGCAAGATCGATCGGCATGGTCGTCATCCTTTATCGCAAAGCCGGGCCGCCCCCGGCGCCATGTTAGCGCAGACCCGCGATGTGGGTCACCTATTTGATTTCAAAGGCTTTAGTCAATCCGCAACAGGCGCTATAGAGACTGCGCATGACAAATATTCTTATTCTCACCGAAGTCCAGGAAGCAATGAAGGCCCGTTACAAGGTCATGCTGCTGGAACGCTTTCCGCAACTGACCATCAACGTGGTCGGTCACCATAACGATGTCGGGCCCTATATCGCCGATACCGACGTGCTGATGTGCTTCTCGCCGCCGATGGCAGACCATGTCGTGCGCGAAGCGCCAAAGCTGAAATGGATCCAGGCGCTCGGCACCGGCGTCGACAACATCGTCGACCTGCCCTCGCTCGGCAAGGACGTCGTGGTCACCAATATTCGCGGCATTCATGGCGCGCCGGTATCGGAAGCGACCATCGCCTACATGCTGTCGCTGGCGCGCGGCATGCCGCAGACCGCGCTGGCGCAGACGCGCAGCGCCTGGGAACGCTGGCCGGCCAAGCTTCTGGACGGCAAGACCGTCGGCATCTACGGCGTCGGCCTGATCGCCGAATATCTGGCGCCGATCTGCAAGGCCTTCGGCATGAAGACGATCGGCTTTTCCGGCACGCCGCGCCCGGCGCCGGGCTTCGACCGCATGGTGGCGCGCGCCGATCTGGTGGCAACCGCGCCGGAGCTCGACTTCCTGGTGGCGCTGGCGCCGCTAACTGCGGAGACACGCCATGCGATCGGCGACAAGGTGTTCGCCGCGATGAAGCCGTCGGCTTATCTGGTCAATGTCGCGCGCGGCGGCGTTGTCGATGAGAAGGCTTTGATCACCGCGCTGGAAGCCGGCAGAATCGCCGGCGCCGCGCTCGACGTGTTTTCGGAGGAGCCGCTGCCCTCGACAAGTCCGCTGTGGCGGACCAAAAACCTGACGGTGTTCCCGCATCTCGGCGGCTATTCGGAAGGCTACGAGGACCGCGCCATGCCGACAATCGCCGCAAACATGGCGTGTTATTTGTCCGGCGATACGAAAAAAATGATCAATATCGTGCGCAAACCGGCATCCTGGTAAGAATCTTTGAGGATATGAGACCATGGCTTTTTCGGAACGTCTGAACACGCCGATCTCGACGCCTGAGCTGGAGCGCCGCTGGAAGGCGGTGCGCGAGGCGATGGCGCGCGACAAGATCGACGTTCTGGTCATGCAGAATAACAACGACCACATGGGCGGCTATGTGCGCTGGTTCACCGACATCCCCGCGACCAACGGCTATCCGAACACCGTGGTGTTCCCGCGCGACGACGAGATGACCGTCGTCTGTCAGGGTCCGTTCGGCGGCGCCGAGACGCCCTCGCTAGAGGACGGCATCTGGCGCGGCGTCAAGCAGGTGTTGACCACGCCGAGCTACGCCTCGGCGCATTACACCAGCACCTACGATCCCGAGCTCGCCTGCAAGGCGCTGGAGCCTTACGCCGACGCCACCATCGGCTTCGTCGGCGACTACCAGATGTCCTATGCGACCGCGACCTATGTGCGGCGCAAATATTCCAAGGCGCGCCATGTCGACGCCACCGAAATGGTCGACCGCATCAAGGTGTTCAAGAGCGCCGAGGAAATGGCGCTGATCAAGCGCAGCGCCGCGATGCAGGACGGCGCCATGCGCGCCGCCTTCGCCGCGATCAAGCCCGGCATGCGCGACACCGAGGTCGCCGCGGTCGCGCAGGCCTACAGCCAGTGCCACGGCAGCGAGAACGGCATCTATCTGTGCGCGTCGATGCCGCTCGGACAGCCGAGCCGCTTCGGCAATCGCCACATGCAGAACCGCGTCATCCAGAAAGGCGACCAGTTCGTGCTCCTCGTCGAGGATAACGGACCGGGCGGCATGTACACCGAACTGGGCCGCTCGTGTGTCGTCGGCGCCAAGGTGCCGCAGGCGATGAAGGACGAACTCGCCTTCTGCATCGAGTCGCGCCAGGTGACGCTCGATCTCTTGAAGCCCGGCACGCCGAGCAAGGCGGTGTGGGACGGCTTCAACGCCTTCATGCGCAAGAACGGAAGGCCGATGGAATCCAGGCTCTATTGTCACGGCCAGGGCTACGACCTGGTCGAGCGGCCGCTGGTGCGCAGCGACGAGCCGATGACCATCGAGAAGGACATGAACATCGTCGTGCATCCGACTTATATCCACGCCGGCTACCTGAATTGGCTGTGCGATAATTATCTGATCGGCGATAACGGCCCCGGCGAACGCCTGCACCAGTTCCCGGAGGAGATCACTGAAGTCGGGTAGTCTTGGGTCGGTTAATCCTGCAAATTTTACAGGCTTGACCGGCCGCGCCGGCAGAGTCAGGTTCTCCCCAACAAAAGGGAGGACCTCGTGAAAAAGTCACTCATCGTCGCCGCCATTGGTGGCCTGCTGGCGTGGAGCGGAACCGCCGGCGCGCAGAATTTTCCAGACCGTCAGCTGACCATGATCATCCCGTTCGCCGCCGGCGGACCGACCGACGTGCTCGGCCGCATCATGGCGCAGGCCATGGGCGAACAACTTAAACAGACCGTGATCGTCGAAAACGTCGGCGGCGCCGGCGGCATGACCGGCGGCAAGCGCGCCGCCGATGCCAAGCCCGACGGCTATACGATGCTGCTCGGCACCGTCGGCACCCAGGCGCAGGGCCAGACGCTCTATAAAAAGCCGCTGTATAACGCCATCACCGATTTCACTCCGGTCGGCCTGATCGCCGAAGTGCCGATCGCGCTGCTGGTGCGCAAGGACCTGCCGGCCAAGGACCTCAAGGAATTCGTCGCCTACGCCAAGGCGAACCAGAGCAAGATGCAGTTCGGCTCGGCCGGCGCCGGCTCGGCCACGCATCTCGGCTGCGTCGTCCTGAACACCGCGATGGGCACCAACATCACCCACATTCCGTACAAGGGCACCGGCCCGGCGATGCAGGACCTGGTCGCCGGCCGCATCGACTTCCTGTGCGAGATCATCTCGACCGCCAAGCCGCAGATCGACGGCGGCAATGTGCGGGCGCTGGCGATCATGACCAGCGAACGCTCGGCGGTGCTGCCTAACCTGGCGACGACCAAGGAACAGGGCCTCGACGTGCAGGCCTATACCTGGAACGCGCTGTATCTGCCGAAGGGCACGCCGGCGGCGATCGTCAAGAAGCTCAACGACGCCATGGTCGCGGCGATGAATTCGCCGGCGGTGAAGGATCGCTTGCAGGGCTTAGGGGCCACCATCGTGGCGAATGACCGCCGCACCCCCGACTATCTCGGCAAGTTCACGGCGGACGAAA
>JAQSCR010000519.1 GCA_029945495.1 Pseudolabrys sp.
CGGTCGAGCGGAACCTATTGCACGCAATGCGAGGCCGAAGGCTTCCGCCGCATCACCTACTTCCCGGACCGCCCCGACGTGATGGCGATCTACACCACGCGCATTGAGGCCGACAAAGCGGAAGCGCCGGTGCTGCTGGCCAACGGCAATCTGACCGACAGCGGCGAATTGCCCGGCGGCCGGCATTTCGCGGTCTGGGACGACCCGCACAAGAAGCCGTCATATCTGTTCGCGCTGGTCGGCGGCGATCTCGCTTGCGTCGAGGACACATTCCGCACCATGTCGGGCCGAGACGTGACACTGCGCATCTATGTCGAGCATGGCAAGGAAGACCGTTGCGGCTACGCCATGGACGCGCTCAAGCGCTCGATGCGCTGGGACGAGCAGGCTTTCGGCCGCGAATACGACCTCGACATCTTCATGATCGTCGCCGTGTCCGATTTCAACATGGGCGCGATGGAGAACAAGGGCCTCAACGTCTTCAACGATAAATATGTGCTGGCATCGGGCGACACGGCGACCGACAGCGACTTCGCCGGCGTCGAGGCCGTCATCGCGCACGAATATTTCCACAACTGGACCGGCAACCGCATCACCTGCCGCGACTGGTTCCAGCTTTGCCTGAAGGAAGGCCTCACCGTCTTCCGCGATCAGGAATTCTCCAGCGACATGCGGTCGCGTCCGGTCAAGCGGATCAGCGATGTGCGGGCTTTGCGCGCCGCGCAGTTCATCGAGGATTCCGGGCCCTTGGCGCATCCGGTCCGGCCCGAACAGTACAAGGAAATCAACAACTTCTACACCAGCACCATCTACGAGAAAGGTGCGGAAGTGGTGCGCATGGTGCACACTTTGATCGGCGAGGCGAAATTCCGCGCCGGCATGGATCTCTATTTCGAACGCCATGACGGCGAAGCCGCCACCGTCGAGCAGTTCATCCAGTGTTTTGCCGATGTGAGTTCCCGCGACATGACGCACTTCATGCGCTGGTACAGCCAGGCCGGCACGCCCGACGTCGCGGTCGTTGCCCGCTACGACGCGGCGGCCAAAACCTACACCCTCACCCTTAAGCAGACCGTGCCGCCGACGCCGAACCAGCCGGCGAAATTGCCGATGGTCATCCCGCTGGTCACGGGCCTCATCGGCCAGGACGGCCACGACCTGCCATTGACGCTGCCCGGCGGCGGCAGCGCCGCGCGCGGCGTGCTGGTGCTCGACGAGGCGGAAAAAACCTTCACGTTTACAGGCATTTCGGAGCGCCCGGTGCTGTCGATCAACCGCGCCTTCTCGGCGCCGATCAAGCTCGACAGCGATCTCGATGTGGCCGATCTGGCGTTTCTGGCCGCGCATGACAGCGATCCGTTCAACCGCTGGCAGGCCTTGCAGACCGCCGCGATGCGGCTCCTGATCGATAATGTGGCGCGGCTACGCGCGGGCGAAACGCCGCGCCATGATGACGCTCTGCTGGCGGCGATGGCCGCGATTCTTGACGAGGCAACGCTGGAACCGGCCTTCGTCGCATTGACGTTGACGCCGCCGGGCGAAGGCGACATCGCCCGCGAAATCGGCCGCGATATCGATCCCGACGCGATCTACCGCGCGCGATTGAGTCTGCGCGGCGATATCGGCAGCCATCTCGGCGACGCGTTGGCCAAGGTCTACGACCGCATGGCGACCACCGGTCCCTATTCCCCGGACGCCGCGAATGCCGGACGACGCTCACTGCGCAACATCGCGCTCGATCTTCTCGCCGTGAACGCCGCACCCGACGCGATCGCGCGGTCCGCGCGGCAATACGATGCCGCCGATAACATGACCGACCGCATGGCCGCGCTGGCGACCTTGTCGCAGCACAATGTGCCGGAGCGCAGCCGGACGCTGGCCGATTTCTACCGGCGCTACGCCGCCGACGCGCTGGTCGTCGACAAATGGTTTTCGCTGCAGGCGGCGACCGCGCATACCGATACGCTTAGCCATGTCCGCGCCCTCACCGGCCACCCGGCCTTTTCGTTCGCCAATCCGAACCGGGTGCGCGCGCTGATTGGCGCCTTCGCGCAAGGCAATCCGACCCAGTTCAACCGCGCCGACGGCGCCGGCTATGACTTCGTCGCCGACACCATCCTCGCGCTCGACCCGAAGAACCCGCAGCTGGCAGCGCGCATGGCGACGGCGTTCCGCACCTGGCGCACGCTCGGCGCCGGCCGCCAAGCCAAGGCGCAGGCCGCTTTGCAGCGCATCAAGGCCACCGCCAACCTGTCGCGCGATCTTTCCGACATCGTCGAGCGCGCACTGAGTTAAACACCTACCGCTTACCCCTTGAGCGGACTCAATTATTAGTGGGTAACGATTTTTTCATAATTGACTCTTCGGACTCTCGACAAATCAGCGGCCATCGATTCCAATCGCTTTGCTGATTCGGGCGGGTAACGCGATGCTTCCGGCTCAGGGCGGTAGGGGAAATTCCACACGGAGGCCTTCATGGCGCGCGCCAATATGGCGAGTGCGTCTGCACAGAGCGATTCGATCAAGGGCCTCGCACAATCGATCGCCAATCCGGCGTATCGGCGGCTGCTGACGGCGGAGCCCCTGCTGCGACGCGCTGTGCCGGTGCTGATCATTGCCTTCTTGGTGACCATCTGCGTTGGCGCAGCGGTCCAGGTGGTCGATCAGCGCCGCCAGAGCCTCGACACCATGTTGCTGTCGCTCGATGCCGTCGCCGACGTCACCGCCGAACGTCTCGGCCAGCCACTCAAGAGCCCACGCGACGCCATCGAACGCCCGCAGGAACTGCTCGCCCTCGCTTTGCCCACCTGGGCGACCGGCACCGGACGGCGCTTCCTCCTGACCAACGAACAGGGCGTGGTGACTGCGGCGATCCCGGCTACCGATCTCACCGTCGGCCGCCATCTCATTGACCTGCTCGGACCGATTCAGCCGCTCACCACCTTTGGCGCCGGCGCCGGCGTGATGGATATCCTGCTGCCCGACAGCACGCCGGCGCTTGCCACCGTACGTATGCTGAAGGCGCCGTTTGGCCAGCTCTCTGTCGTGCAGCCGCGCGATAGCGCGCTGGCATCGTGGCGCTCGCTCACCACGCTGACGATCACGCTGTCGGCCACCACCGGCTTCGTCGTCCTGATCCTCGGCTTCGCCTTTCACTGGCAGGCGACCCGCGCGCGCGAAGCCGACGTCATCTACGAGACGGTGCGCACCCGCATTGACACCGCGCTCAACCGCGGCCGTTGCGGCCTGTGGGACTGGGATCTGGCGCGCGGCCGCATCTTCTGGTCGCAATCGATGTTCGACATTCTTGGCCTTAAGGCCAAGGACGATCTGCTGAGCTTCGGCGACGTCAACGCACTGATGCACCCCGACGATCTCGAGCTGTACGCGCTGGCGACCGATCTGGCCGAAGCGCGCACCACCACCATCGACCACGCCTTCCGCATGCGCCACGCCTCCGGCCATTGGGTCTGGTTGCGCGCCCGCTGCGAACTGGTGCGCCAGGCCGGCGATCCGGGCCTGCATCTGATCGGCATCGCGGTCGACGTCACCGAACAGAAAAGCCTGGTGGAAAAAACCGTCGCCGCCGACATGCGCCTGCGTGACGCCATCGAGACCATCCCGGAAGCCTTCGTGCTGTGGGATGCGGACAATCGTCTGGTGCTGTGCAATTCGAACTTCCAGGAGCTGCACAATCTCCCGGACGAGGAAATCGTCGTCGGCGCGTCCTATGAGTCGGTGGTCGCGGCCGGCAGCCAGCCGGTGGTCCGCAACAAGGTCGTCACCGGCGGCCCGGCGGTTCCGGGCGCCCGCACGTTCGAAGCTCAACTGGAAGACGGCCGCTGGCTGCACATCAGCGAGCGCCGCACCAAGGACGGCGGCTATGTGTCGGTCGGCACCGACATCACCGCGCTCAAGACCCACGAAGAAAGACTGGTCGACAGCGAAAAACGGCTGATGGCCACCGTCTCCGACCTGCGTGCCGAACAGTATCGCACCACGGAACTGGCCGAAAAATACGCCACCGAGAAGACCCGCGCCGAGGAAGCCAACCAGGCAAAGTCGAAATTCCTCGCCAATATGAGTCACGAACTGCGCACGCCGCTCAACGCCATCATCGGTTTTTCCGAAATCATGGAATCCGGCATGTTCGGCCCGCTCGGCGCCGACAAGTACCGGGAATATTGCAACGACATTCACGGCAGCGGGCAATATCTGCTTGAGGTCATCAACGACATTCTCGACATGTCGAAGATCGAGGCGGGCCGCATCCGTCTCGATTTCGAGGACCTCGAACTCGATCCCTTGCTGGCTGAATCGATGCGCGTCGTCTCCGCCCGCGCCAATGAAAAGCAACTCCAGCTCGTTTCCAAGATTTCGCCCGACCTGCATCTGCGCGCCGACCGCCGCGCGCTCAAGCAGGTCGCGCTCAACCTCTTGTCCAACGCCGTCAAGTTCACGCCGGCCGGCGGTCGCGTCACCGTGCGCGGACGGACGTCCGACCACTGCGTCGTCTTGAGCATCGCCGACACCGGCATCGGCATCGCCAAGGAAGCGCTGGCCAGGCTCGGGCGGCCGTTCGAGCAAGTCGAAAGCCAGTTGGTCAAGAGCCATCAGGGCTCGGGCCTCGGCCTGGCGATTGCCAAATCGCTGGTCGATCTGCACGGCGGTTCCATGCGTATTCGATCGACGCCCGGCAAAGGAACGCTGGTCGTCGTCCGCCTGCCGCTCAATCCGCAATGCTCGCTGCCGAAGGAAGAAGCGGCGTAGCCTTCGGAAGATCGCGCGCTACGGCGCCTTGTCCAAAATCCGCACGAAGCTTTCGCGCACGCGCTTTTGCGTCTCGATGAGGGTTACGTTCAAGGTGGTGAAATCCGGCACGTCGGCGGCCCGCGTCAGAAGCCGCAACAGGCCGGGGCCTGCCGTCTTGACGTCGAACGGCCCAGCAAGACACAGCCGCAGAATCTGCGTGAGGTCGTGATAGAGCTGGGCCGCCGGCCGCAGCACTTCGGCATCCTCGACCGACACGAGCTTTAGTTGCCGCGCCTTGTCGAGCACGCCCGCTGTCGAGGTATCGAGAATTTCCGGGTGGCGGTGCGCATGCACCAGTTGCAGATACTGGGCGATGAATTCGAGATCGACCAGCCCGCCGGCGGCGTATTTGAAATCCCAGGGGTTGCTGTCGCCCTTCTCGCGGGCAATGGCGGTGCGCATCTCTACCACGTCACCGGCGATCTGTTCGGCGTCGCGCGGCCGCCGCAGGATGTCGCCGATGACGCCCTCGACGCGCGCGCGGAAGGCGGGCGATGCCGACACCACCCGCGCCCGCGTAAGCGCCATATGCTCCCAGGTCCAGGCCTCATTTTCCTGATAGTGGGTGAAGCTGCCGATCTGCGTCGCCAGCGGCCCGGCCTGCCCGGACGGTCGCAGCCGCATATCGACTTCGTAAAGCGCGCCGTAATTGGTCTGCGCGGTTAGCGCATTGATCAGTCGCTGCGTCAGCCGGGCGAAATACTGAGCGCCATAGAGCACGCGCTTGCCGGTCGATTCCGGATTCTCGCCGTCGAAGTCGTAGCAAAGGATCAGATCGAGATCGGAGGTCGCGGTCATTTCGCGGCCGCCGAGCTTGCCCATCGCCAGCACCGCGGTTTCTTCCGCCCGCATGTGGCCGTAGGTGGCGACGAAGTTCTCCGACACCGCGCGATGCACGGCGCGGATCACAGCGTCGGCCAGCCGGGCGAAAGCCTCGCCCGCCAGCCGCGCCGTCAGCGTGCCGGACAGGATCCGCACGCCGATCAGGAACATGTATTCCAGCCCGAACATGCGGATGCGTTCGAGCAGGTCCTCGTCGTAGCGCGACTGCGCCAGAGCGGCGTCGAGCCGGCGCTGCAGTTCCTCATCGTCGGGCAGCACGCCGAAAAAGCTCGGGTCGACCAGCGCATCCATAACTTGCGGGTGGCGCGCCAGGATATCGGCAAGCCGCGGCGCGATGCCGAGCACCAGCGCAATCAGCGCAATCAGGTCCGGCTTTTGCCGCAACAGCGACAGCAGCAGCGGCGCGCCATGCAGATTGGCGAGGAAATGGTCGAACAGCACCAAAGTCGCGGCCGGATTGTCGGTGCGACCGATGTGCTCCAGCAAGCTCGGCAACAGCGCAATAAGCTGGCTGCGCGCGGCCTCGCCGTTGAGCGAGCGGTGCTCGCCGGCCAGCCACTGGCGTACGATCGTCGAGGTTTCCAGCGGCGACCTGAAGCCGAGTTCGCTTAAGCGCGCCAATGTCTGCGGATCGTCAGCTTCCGCCGGAAAGGCCAAAGCCGGCCCTTCGGCTTCGGGCACTTTTTCGAACAGCCGCGCATAGTGGCTCTGCACGGCCTCGAGATGGCCGACCAGAACCTCGGCGAACGCATCGCGGCCGGCATATCCAAGAAACCGCGCAAAGCGCTCTAAATCGGCGCGCGCGGCCGGCAACAGCTGGGTCTGCTCGTCATTGACCATCTGCAGCCGGTGTTCGACCGTGCGCAGGAAGCAATAGGCCGCCTTCATGGCGTCGCGTGCGGCGGCGTCGATCCAGCCGTCGTCGCACAGCTTGTCGAGCGTGATCAGCGTATCGCGGTCGCGCAGATGCGGGTTTCGGCCGCCGGCGATCAGTTGCTGGGTCTGGGCAAAGAATTCGATTTCGCGGATGCCGCCGCGGCCGAGCTTGATGTTGTGGCCTTCGACCGCGATCTCGCCGTGGCCGCGAAAGGCGTTGATCTGCCGCTTCATCGCGTGCACGTCGGCGACCGCGACGAAATCGAGATATTTGCGCCAGACGAACGGCGCCAGTTCGTTAAGGATCGCCTCGCCCGCCGCGATATCGCCGGCGCAGGCGCGACCCTTGATGAGCATCGCGCGTTCCCAGTTCTGCCCGACGCTCTCGTAATAGGCCATCGCCGCGTGGGTCGAGATCGCAATGCCGGTCGAGGCCGGATCGGGCCGCAGCCTTAAGTCAGTGCGGAACACGTAGCCGTCGCCGGTGTGTTCCTGCAGCAGCTTCACCACACGCTGCGTGATGCGCACGAACACGCGGGCGGCTTCCACGCCGTCGGGCAGCGCCGCGCTGTCGGGATCGAAAAACACGATGAGGTCGATATCGCTCGAATAATTGAGCTCGAAGCCGCCCATCTTGCCCATGGCCAGCACGATATAGCCGCTGTCGCGTTGCGGCTGCGCTTTGTCCCGCGGGTTGAACCGGCCGGCGCGCGCGGCTTCGGCAAGCGCGAAGCGCACGGCGGCATCGACCGCGGTGTCGGCGAGATCGGTCAGGGCCCGCGTCGCCCGCATCACCGGCCAGACGCCGCCGATATCGGCGAGCGCGATCAGCAGGGCGGCTTCCGCCTTCATGCGGCGCAGAATGCGCATCGCCTCGTCGATGTCTTCGGTCTGCGCGGCCGCCGCGCCGCTTCTGGCCAAAAGTTCGTCGAGGCGGCTTTCCGGCGCTTCGGCCATCAGCGCCAAAAAGCGCGCCGGCGCTGCCGTCACCAGGTCCCACAGGAACGGCGAGCTCTGCGACAGGCTTTCCAGCAAAGTCTGCACCACCGGATGCGCCGCCAACAGCGCCCGCATCGGCGCAGCCTCGGCTTCCGGCAAACCGGCAAGCCATTCGCTCAGCCTGGCCTTGGCGGCGTCGGGCTCGATCAGCAGCGGCGCGGTGACGATGCGTCCGGCCAGTGACCCACCGCCCGGCGTCCCTTGCAGGGGCACTTCGGTTCGGCCGGGCGCGTTAGGCTCAAGCGGACTCATCCCGCAATCTGTACCGGCCCCCCGCGCGGCAATGCAATGATGCTTTTGAGCCCCGGCTGATTATCGGCAAGCGTCAATTCGCCGCCATGCAGCCGCGCCACCGCCGCCGCCTCCAGCCCAGCCCGGAACCCGGCTCCGAGCGGCTCTGCTCGAGCCGCACGAAGCGCTCCAGTACGCGCCCGCGGTCGGCTTCGGGAATGCCCGGGCCGTTGTCGGCGACCGACAGCAGCACGCGATCGCCTTCATTGACCGCCTTGACGACGATCTCCGCCGGCGCGCCGCCGGCCGCGTGGTCGCTTGGTCCGGCATATTTGATGGCGTTGTCGATGAGATTGGCCAGTGCCTGGCTGACCAGTTCGCGGTTGCCTTTGACCGGCGCGGTGGTATCGGCTTCCACCCGCAGCGCAATGCCCTTCTCGTCGGCCAGCGGCTCGTAGAGTTCGCCAACGTCGTGGGCGATCTCGGCGGCATCGAAATCGATCATGTCGTCGCGCGCCTGCCCGGACTCCGCCCGCGCGATCATCAGCAGCGCGTTGAAGGTGCGGATCAGCCCGTCGGATTCCTCGATCGTGCCCTCGAGCGCGGCGCGATATTCCGCTTCGCTGCCGGCGGTGCGCAAGGCCTGTTCGGTGCGATTGCGCAATCGCGTCAGCGGCGTCTTGAGATCGTGCGCGATATTGTCGGAAACTTCCTTCAGCCCGAGCATCAGGGCTTCGATCCGCTCGAGCATGATATTGAGATTGACCGCGAGCCGGTCGAGCTCGTCGCCGGTGCCGGTCACCGGCAGCCGCTCGCCGAGATCGCCGGCCATGATGCTGCGGCTGGTTTCCGTCATGGCATCGACGCGGCGCAGCACGCGGCGCGTGACGAACAGGCCGCCGGCCAGACCGAGCACGATGACGATAGCGACCGACCAGCGTCCGGCGGCGATCACGATGTGATACAGCCGCTCGCGTTCTTCGAGATCGCGGCCAACCAGCATGCGAAAGCCGCCGGGAAGCTGGAACACCCGCACCAGCGCATGATGATCGGGATGGTCCTTTTCTGCTGCTTCGTCGAGCCGCCGGTAGGTCGTCTCGGTCCAGCCAGGATTATCCAATGTGCCCGGCTGCAGCGCGGTGACGTTGCCGGCCAGCGCCTCGCCGGAGAATGTCGTGACCAGATAGAGGCTGGAGCCGGGCCGTCGCGCCCGCTCGTCGACGGCAATGACCAGCCGCCTGATGCCGCCCTGCCGGTATTGCTCCGACAGGCCGGTGATTTCGGCGTTGACCGTATCGGTGATCTGTTCGGTGATCAGGCGGCGGGTGTTGAGCGCGAAATAGCCGAGCAGAAATGCCGCGAACAGCGCGAACACAGTCAGATAGACCAGCGTCAGCTTGAACGTGGTGGTGCGGAAGAGTTTACCGAGCGCCGTCACGTATCATGTACCCCGTGCCGCGAATGGTGTGCAAAAGCGGCTGGGAGAAACCTTTATCGATTTTCGAGCGCAAACGCGAGATGTGGACATCGATGACGTTGGTTTGCGGGTCGAAATGATAATCCCATACGTTTTCCAGAAGCATGGTGCGGGTCACCACCTGCCCCGCATGCTTCATCAAATACTCAAGCAAGCGAAATTCGCGCGGCTGCAGCGTAATCTCTTCCTCGCCGCGCCGCACCACATGCGACAGCCGATCGAGATGCAGATTGCCGACCCGCAGTTCGGTCTCCTCGTTACGGCCGCCGCGGCGGCGCGCCAGCACCTCGATCCGCGCCAGCAGTTCGGAGAACGAATAAGGCTTGGGCAGGGAGTCGTCGCCGCCGGCGCGCAGGCCCTTGACCCGGTCGTCGACCTGGCCGAGCGCGGACAGAATGAGCGCGGGGGTGTCGATGCCCTTGCCGCGCAACGTGCCGATCACCGCCAGACCGTCGAGTTTGGGCAACATGCGGTCGACGATCAGCACGTCATATTGGCCGTCGAGCGCCAGCGCGAGGCCGTCCTCGCCGTCATGGGCGGCGTCGGCGACATGGCCGACCTCGCGGAACGCCTTGACCAGGTAGTCGGCCGCGTCGCGGTCGTCCTCGATGACCAAAAGCCGCATGGTGACCCGATCCGATTGCGCATCGCCGGACCAGCCGGCTGCGCGTTGCCCATCATTATCCGTATACGTAGGCATCGGTTACACCAATTCCAGGCGATTCGGCGGCGTTCTCGACGGGCGCGCCGAACGCTCCGGCCAATCATCTTTAAAGTGCGTCACCCCTCGGGTCGCGGCTCAGCAGCCGGCGTGCATCGAACCCATCCACCCCTCGCCGTACGCGAGGGGGTAGCGGGACTGGCCCGCCACC
>JAQSCR010000520.1 GCA_029945495.1 Pseudolabrys sp.
GGCGCTGAAGTGTAGCGTCCCCTGAATATCTCATTCAGATACATTTTTGCGACGCGGCGTGCGGTATCTTTTGTATTGTGGTCGTTCTCGACGTCGATCACGAGACTTTCCAGAACGCCACGCATTTTAACAGAAACCTCCTCCAGCAACTCGTCAATTTCGCCAGGCGCGATGAATTCTGCGATGTTGTCATTCGCGCGATACTTTTGCGCGGCTTCATGCAAGCGAAGGCGTATGCGCGCCGATACAGGTGTGTCGGTAGTGCTCTTTCCAAATTCAATTTTGTCGGCCATGATTTTTAGTTAAAACTCCGATTGAACCGGACAAATCAGCAAGAAAGAGGACTATCGCGTAATAGCGGACACATTGAATGTGGCGCTAATCTGCTAATTGCCGTTCGACAGCGCGATTCCAAACAGTCACAGTAACGGCGTTCGATGAGTCAAGGATTCGACTTGGTCCCATCGTCAATCCGCTCTTCGCAAGAGCGTCCCTAGGGGAAACTTCAGGCACTTCGGGAAAGACAGCGCGTCCCAGTGGTATCCGTACGCCTGGAACGCACGAAAGATTGAAGGCGTCGTATCGGCCGAGAAAAAATCCGTATACGTTCGTCCCTCCTAGAATCGCGACCGTTCCATGGGTGACACCTAGTTCTTCCGCTGCATTTTCGAGCGGACAAAACTCGGGATTCCAAAGCAAAGAAAACGGGTATTCAGACGTTGGTGAAACGCCTCGGACAGCACGTGTCATGATCAAACGCTTCCGACAGGGCGATTTCGGCTGTCGCTCGTGAGAGTGTCGTCCATGTACAATCAAGGCCGCGCAGTCCAAAGCGCTCGATAAAAACGACTGGTCCTCCTCGATCAAAAGCGAGCCGGGCATTGTGCCTGTTTCGTCCGCTAACATCCCATCAGCTGAAACAATAGCGTACCCCTCAACCCGGAGTGTCATTGCCGTAAAAGCCTCGTTAAATTCTAGAGCCTAGTCGGATTTAGATATTTTCGAGCTTTATACGGAGACCGACATGAAGCAGATCACTCAGATATTTTCGCTGGGTGTAAATCGGCTTAGGGGTCAAGTTGGATAGCTAACGGCAATAACGCTTTGAAGGCCATCGAATAAGACCTGTCGGGGTGGGGTCACAAGCGGCGCAGATCGTGACCCCACCCCGACTTTGATTCTGCTATTCGCCACAAGGAATTGCTGCGGTTAGTTCTAGGGGCTTAGTTCGGCGCCGATTTACAACTTTCAGTGCCGCACTATGCTTTCTTGCCGGGGCCGCCGCGCGATTAGGCGATGCCGAGCCAGCCGCCGACCGTGCGCGTCAGATAATACGAAGCCGCCCCGGCCAATCCCGTGCAATCGTTGTGGTCACGGGTTAGGCGGTGTGCGGAAAGTGGTATCTGAGTGGAGATATCTTCGATCGTTGCGCTAGCTGGCTTCATCGCTGTCTGTTTCCTCGCGGCCATAACCGGCGCCTTGTTCCGGCCAGGAGAGTGGTATGAGCGGCTTAAGAAGCCGTCGTGGCGACCGCCGAACCGACTGTTCGCACCGGTATGGACGGGGCTCCTTGCAATGATGGACTTTTCAACGTGGTTTTCGCAGGTCCCCGCGTAGTCACTAAATCCTAAGTCGAACGGTTCCGATGATGGCATGATTCAACCCAGCGTTGGTGGGTGGCAGCGGAGATGGTTAGCGCCGACGAGCCGACCCGTTCCAGCCGGACTATAGTGCAGAGTAGCCTATGAATGCGCTGAGGAGCGGAGGAATGTCGGTAACGTCTGCAATCATAGATGACCTAAGCCGCGAGCCACTCATTGCTGCGATAGGGAGCAACTGGCAGCTCCTCACCGACCAGGTCATGGGCGGCGTCTCCAAAGGGACCATGGTTCGCGACGCAGTCGCCGGCCGGCCCGCCATCCGCATGCGTGGCGACGTCAGCCTCGAGAACAATGGTGGATTTGTTCAGATTGCCCTCGATCTCTCGCCTGATGGTGGGGTCGTCGATGCCAGCGCCTGGAGCGGCATCGAGCTCGACGTATTCGGAAATGGCGAGGAGTACGGCGTTCATCTGCGGACGGACGCTCTGACCAGGCCGTGGCAATCCTATCGCCAAAGCTTCAAAGCCGACGCGGAGTGGCGGACGGTTCAGCTGTCGTTTAACCACTTTGTTCCCCATCGGACAGATGTTCTGCTCGATACTCATCGGTTGCGGCGGATCGGCATGGTCGCCATTGGTAGCGCCTTCTCGGCCGATCTTGCTCTCGGTGGGCTGCGGTTCATGAGATTGCCGCGGTCAGTGAAGGAGCGGTCTTCATAAAAGTCATCCCCGATCCGACTGGTCCGGGATAGGAAAGCTTCTGGTCCTATCCGCGGCCGGCGGTGGCTGAGCCAAGCCAACGCCGTCTCAAGATCGTGCATCGCGATGTCATCATCGCCGATACGAGGAAAGGCATACGTACGTTAGAAACCAGTCATCCGCCCAGCTATTACTTTCCACCGGCTTATATCGCACCGTTGGCCCTACAGCCGTCGCGCCGTCGCTCTTTCTGCGAGTGGAAAGGCGAAGCGATCTACTTCGATGTCGTCGTGCGCGACGAAACGCTGCGCGATGTGGCCTGGAGCTATCCCGATCCGAACCCGGTCTTCAGATCCTTGCGCGATCACGTGGCTTTTTACGCGTGGCCTTTCGACGGCTGCTTTGTCGATGACGAGCGCGTGACGCCGCAACCCGAAAATTTCTATGGCGGGTGGATCTCTTCTGATGTCGCCGGTCCTTTCAAGGGAGCACCGGGCACCAGCTCTTGGCGACGGGCGGGTAGTCGACGCCCAATTATGCTTGCGGTGACGCCACCGAATTCAGACGCCACACGGCGAAATTCAGCGCGGTGGCGAATGTAACCCACGCAATGTAGGGCACGAGCAACAACGCGGCGACCACGTGGATCGGGTAGAAAAGCACGATGGTCGCGACGATGGACATCCAGACCAGGACGATATCTAAGAAGGCGAGATCGGGGCGGTGCAGACCAAAGAAGAGCGGCGTCCACGCGGCGTTGAGAATGAGCTGCAAGGCATAGAACGCCAAGGGCAAGCCGGCGCCCGCGAGGCCGGCTTCCCGCCAGATCAGCCACCCGGCAACCGCAATCATCAGATAGAGGACGGTCCATACCGGCGCGAAAAGCCGGTTCGGTGGCCGCCATGACGGCTTCGTCAGTCGCTCGTACCATTCGCCGGGACGAAAAAACGCGCCCGTGAGCGCCGCCAGGAAACAGGCGGCGACGAAGCAACCGAGTCCGATGATCGAAGCAATTTCCATCTAAGCCGACTTTACCAGTTTTTCGCTGCCATAGGGCCCAGACTCGATCATATCCAGAATTCCAGGACGGTGGCGAGGGCGACGGTGGATATGAAGTTTGCGGCGAGCTTGTCGTAGCGCGTGGCAACGCGATGGAAGTCCTTGAGCCGACAGAAAGCGTTCTCGATCAGGTGTCGGTCGCAATAGGGGGTCCGGTCATGGCGGATCGGCCGTTTGCGGCCGGACCGGCCAGGGATTACCGGCACGGCGTCAGCCTGACGAACGGATCGGCGCAGCGCATCGGCGTCATATCCCTTGTCGGCCAGCACGTGGTGCGCTTTGCCGGCCCGCTCGAGCAGCCCAGGTGCGACGCTGATATCGGCAATGGTTTCCGGCGTCAGGGTCAGTGCGAAGGGCTGGCCGACGACGTCGGTGAGGGCATGGATCTTGGTCGTCTGGCCGCCGCCGCACCGCGGGCGCCGGACAGGCCGACAAGACCGATGAGGATGACGAGCACAGCGATTCTGCGATGGGCGCGGCGCCACGCTTTGCGGGGGCGCATGGCGATCCAATGGGCCAGCGGTCCGTGCGCCATCCTTCGCCTCGTCCATGCGCCGGTGTTGTGGGAAGCCCTGGCCCGCGACATACCCCATCGCTTACCCTCAATCCCTGATGTTCATTTTCCAGTCCCTGTTCAATGAAAACATTTCCCTGATATCTTGCGTAGGGAATTCCTCCTGCAAATTATTGATTTTACGTGACTTTTAACTGCATGCTTCTCTCCGATTTCCCGCAATCAATGCTAGGTCCCTGTTATTTTCCCTGATAGCAGGGAAATTGCATGTAGAGACAGGTTCGACTAAGACTGCGTCCGCCACCATCCCTTTGGCCTTATCCTTCAAGCGGCAATCCTTCTTAGGCGGCATGACGCAAAGACGATGGCTTCTCGTGCTGGTCGTCCTGCTGGTCGTCGCCGGCGGCTTGGCGCTGTTCTGGCTGTTTGACGGCGCCACCAGCGTCGAGGGCGTGCAGGCCCGCGTCTCCAGCCTCGGCGACTGGGCCCCCGTCGGCTTTATCCTTTTGTACGCTATCGCCACCGTCGCCATGATCCCGGGCGGCTTCTTCGACTTGGCTGGCGGCGTGCTGTTCGGGCCGGTCTGGGGCAGCGTCATCAATCTCGCCGGCGGCACGCTCGGCGCGGGCTTAGCCTTCCTGGTCGCGCGCTATCTCGCCGCCGACTGGGTGCAGCGCCGCGCCGGGCCGCGCATGCAGAAGGTCGTCAAAAGCGTCGAGACCGACGGCTGGCAATTCGTCGCCTTCGTGCGGCTGGTGCCGATCTTCCCCTACAACATCGCCAATTATCTGCTGGGCGTGACCCGCATCCCATTCCACCACTACCTGCTCGCCACGTTGGTGTTCATGGCGCCGTCGACCATTGCCTATACCTGGATCGGCCACGCCGGCCGCGAAGCGGTGGCTGGCGAGACCGACAACATCCGCTACGCATTGTTCGCGCTCGGCCTGATCGCCGTCGTCATCATGGCGCCGCGCTTTTACAAGCGGCTGCGCCGCAAGCCGGACGCTGAGGATTGAGACATTGCGTCGGCGCTGAATTTCCGTACTCACGTATGGATCAGCGTATTTTACCAGAACTGCTTGCTGGCGATCCGGGCGCCTTCCGCCATCGCCGCCAGTTTGGCGAACACGACCTGCGGATCGACCGCGGCCTGGCCGACCCAGGTGCCATAGCCGCAGTCGGAGCCGGCGATGACGTTTTCGCGGCCGACCAGTTTGGCGTAGCGGCCGATGCGCTGCGCGATCAGTTCGGGGTGCTCGATGAAATTCGATTTCGATTCCAGGACGCCCGGGATCAGCACCTTGCCGGCCGGCAGCTTGACCGTCTCGAACAGCGCCCATTCATGGGCGTGGCGCGGATTGGCGGCCTCGAACGAGATCGCGTTCGGCCTGGCGCTGAACACGATGTCGATGATGTCGGCCATCGGCACGTCCTTGTGGTGCGGGCCTTCGTAGTTGCCCCAGCACACATGCATGCGCAGTTGCTCGGGCGGAATATTGGCGAGCGCGTGATTGAGCGCCTCGACATGCAGCTGCGCGCGCTTGCGGAATTCCGGCAGGCTCAGCTCGGCATATTGAATGTGCCGGCCCATGGCGAGATCGGGGCAGTCGATCTGCAAAACGAGCCCGGCCTTGGCGACGATCTCGTATTCGTAACGCATCGCGTCGGCGATGGCGTAGATGTAGCTCTCGAAGTCCTTGTAGTAATCGTTGCGGAAGAACAGCGACACCACGCCGGGCGACGCGGCGCTCATGAAGCCGCCGACGGCTTTGACGCCGGCGAGCGCGGCTTTGAGATTGTCGGCATCGTCGATGGGCGCTTGCCGGTCGCGCACGCTGATCGGCGCGTTGCAGGCCGGCGTTTTGCGGCGCGAGCGGCCGGGATCGCCGAACACGCGCTTTTCCAGCATCGGGAACTCGTGCACGTCCTGATAGACGAAGGTGTTGCCGGTGCCGCCGAAGCCGTCGAGCCGGTCCTTGATGTAGGTGGCGTAGCTCGGCTTGGACATTTCGCCGTCATTGATCAGGTCGACGCCGGCTTCGGCCTGCTTTTGCACCAGTTCCTTGACCGCCGTCTTGACCCGCGCCGCCATAGCCACGGGATCGACCGGGACGCCTTCCTCCTTGGCGTACATCATGCGGATGAGGTCGTCCGGGCGGGGCAGGCTGCCGGTATGCGTGGTGAGAAAGCGGTCGCGGCTGCGGTGCATAGCTTGAAGCCTCCCTGGTATTCTTTGGCGGCGGACTGTAGTGCAGGGCGCAGGCGGCGACCACCGCCCGGGGACCTGCGTTGACAGGGGGGCTTTGGACCCTTAGAACCGCGCCAAACCTGCATTGAGAGACTGTGATGAAAGTTCGTAACTCATTGAAATCGCTGCGTGGCCGGCACCGGAACAACAAGATTGTCCGGCGCAAGGGACGCGTATTTATCATTAACAAGACGAATCCCCGCTTCAAGGCCCGCCAGGGTTAAACCCTGGCGCCAGGCTCCTGCCGTTTGGCCCTTCTCGGCCATTGCGCGCGTAAACGCGCTGATGTGGCCGGGCCCCTTCAAAAGCCGTTGATTTGCCTAAGTTGGCGAAGAGATTAATCTTCGCCCATGCGAAACCGATTCATCGCGCCCATTCTTGCCGCGGCCATGGCTACTGCATTGGCCGCCTGTCTTGCCGCGCCGGCTTTTGCCGAGCCGGGCAGCTGGCTTGAGCCGCCTGGTGGACTGCCCAAGCTTTCCCAGCAAACGCTGCCCAAAACCGGGCGGGGCGACCGCACTCAAAATCTCGATTTCCTGTTCGGCGCGCTCAAAGTGGCGCCAGATGAAACCACCGCCAAGGCGATCGAGCAGCGCATCTGGGCCTTGTGGGTGGTATCGCCGAGCGACACCGCCAATCTCCTGATGCTGCGCGTGCGCACCGCGATCGAAGCCAAGGACACTGACCTCGCTATCAAGCTCCTCGACGGCATCGTCAAGATCAAGCCGGACTATGTCGAAGCCTGGAACCGGCGCGCCACGCTCTATTACACCAAGAAGGATTACGGCCATTCGCTCGCCGATATCCGCGAGGTGCTCAAGCGCGAGCCGCGCCATTTCGGCGCGTTGATGGGCCTGGGGCTGATTATGCAGGACGTCGGCGACGACAAGCAGGCGCTCGAAGTCTATCGCCGCGCACTTGCCGTCTATCCGAAGCTGCCGCGCATTCCCGACCTGGTGAAGACGCTGCAGGAAAAGGTCGAAGGCCGCGATATTTAAAAATCGCCGGCCGTACCGTCAGCCAATTTAATTGCGGGGCCGTTGTCATCCCATGTGCACGGTCTGCCGCGCTTTTTCCGAATGATCATTATTCTCTCTATCGTCGCGCTGGCGGCGCTTGCCGCGGTCACTTGGGCCGGCACCGTCGCCATCGAGCGCGCCCATCCGCCGTCCGGTCGTTTCGTCGACGTTGACGGCGGGCGCCTGCATGTCGTTGAACTTGGCGCGATGGAGGCGCCGCCGGTCGTGCTGCTGCACGGCGCCAGCGGCAATCTCGGCGATATGTGGCTGGCGCTCGGCGAACGGCTGGCGCCGCGCTACCGCGTCGTCTTGGTCGACCGGCCGGGCCACGGCTGGAGCGAAAGGCCGGGCGGCGCTACTGACGCCTCGCCCGCGGCGCAGGCCGACCTCATTCACGATGCGCTGGCCGTGCTCGGCATCAGGCGGCCGATCGTGCTCGGCCATTCCTGGTCGGGCGCACTCGCCGCCGCCTATGCGCTGGCTTTTCCCGACGAGATGAGCGGCCTGGTGCTGCTGGCGCCGGTGACGCATCCCTGGCCGGGCGGCATCGGCTGGATCAACGATGTCGTGGCGCTGCCGGTGATCGGCGGGCTGATCGCGCGCACGCTCATTCTGCCGGCCGGCTATTTCATGCTGAAGCCGGGCGTGGCCGGCGTGTTTCGTCCCGATACGCCGCCGCCGGATTACGGCGCGCGCACCGCGCTCGCCATGCTGCTGCGGCCGCGCGAATTCATCGCCAATGCGCAGGATCTGTCGGGCTTGAAGGAATTCGTCCGCGTCCAGGCCCTGCGTTACGGCGAAATCAAAATGCCGGTGACGATCATTTCAGGCGACAAGGACCCGGTGGTCTATACCGACATCCATTCGCGCGCGATCGCGCGGCAGGTGTCGCATGCGACGCTCACCGTGCTGCCGGGCGTTGGCCACATGGTGCAGTAGGTGGCGGCCGATCTGGTGGTCGATGCGATCGACGAGCTCGCGGCGCAAGCGTCGGGTCGCTAACGCGCGCCGGTCGGCGTCATGCCGAAGCGCCGCCGGAAGCTGCGATTGAAGTGGGAAATGTCGGCGAAGCCAGAAGCATAGGCGATGTCGCCGATGCGCATGCCGTCATTGCGGCGGTCGGCCAGCAGCGCGCGGGCACGTTGCAGACGCAGTTCGGTCACGCGCTCGCTGAAGCCGGTGCCGCTTTCCTGCAGGATGTCGTTGACATAGCGGGCCGAGATGCGAAGCGCGGCGGCGATGTCGCGGGTCGAAAAGCCGACGTCGGCGTAGCGCTGCTGGATCTGGCCGAGCACTGCGTGCAGCCGCGCCGCGCGCAGCCCGCGCGCGTTGGCCAGTTCCCGCGTGTCGCCCACGGCGCCGAGTGTCAGCGCCATCAGATCGAGCAGAGTGTCGGTCGCAAATCGCGCGAGCCGTTCGGACGCAATTGTTCCTTGCCGCTGCAGCAGCGCGGCATAGCCGGCCAGCAGCGTCAGCGCCTCGGAGCCGCCCGGCGTCGCGCAGGCCACCAGATCGTCGGCATTGCCCATTGTCTGCCCCAGCAGCGGTCCGGGGATGATGACATTGAGCCAGTCGTCGCCGCCGCCGGTCGCCGGCCGCGCGATCGAACCGCTGTCGGCATTGGACATCAGGACGGCGCCGCCGCCGGGCAACTCGAAGTTCTTGCGGCCGAGCGTGCCGCTCATCGTCGCGCCCTGATTGACGACGAGGCAGTAATCGTCGCGGCCGTCGACCGCGACGTCGCGCGCGGTGCGGCTGACCCGTTCGATGGTGCCGCGCATCCGGCCGAGTGCGACCGCGCCGAGCGGCGTGATCTCCATCGTCGCCGAAAAAGCCAGCCGTTCGGAAATGGCGAAATCGAGCAGGCCGAATTGCGCGGTGTAGATGTCGCGCCACAGGTCGAACCGCCGGTGATCGTCGAGATGGTCGGGCAGGGACGCCGACGAAAACGTAATGGTGGTCATTCGTATTCCAAATAACAACAGCACGACGCTGTGAAATGCCTGACACCGACACCGCGACTTTGACCGGTTTGTCCGGCGGGCGCCACGGCCTTCCGGCCGTAAAAAAACAACACATCACAGATTTGCGCGGCTTGTGCCGCAGGCGCCAAGGGCATTGCCGCACGATCCAAGACTTCGGCGAGCACTTTCTATCTATTGGGCCCTGTAGCTGCGCGCCGCGCGGCCTTTTCAGCTAGGAACGTGATGCGTCGAATCATGTCCATGACGCTCGGAGCGACCGTTCTGAGCATTGCTTGCACGTCCGCTGCGCTCTCTGCCGATATGCCAGCTCGGAATTATACGAAGGCACCGGCGATGGTCGGTCCGGCCTCTAACTGGGCGGGCCTCTATGTCGGTTTCAATGCCGGCGGAGCTTGGGGACGTCTAAGTCCTGACTACGCTTCCCAAAACGCGGTTACTAGCGCAGCCGGTCTTGCCTTCCTTCAAGGCCTCGCCAATCCAGACATGAATTCCTCCGGTTTCACCGGTGGCGGTCAGATCGGCTATAATTACCAGATTCAAAAAGTCGTCTTCGGCGTAGAAGGCGACATGAATTACACCGGGTTGAGTCAAACACGAACGAACGGGCCTTTTGGTCTTCCGGTTTGTGGTGTCCCTACCTGTTCGATTGCCCAATCATACAACGCCGATTGGCTGGCGACATTTCGCGGCCGTTTCGGATTAACGACCGGCAATTTTCTTGTCTATGCGACCGGCGGTCTCGCCGTGGCCGGCGTTCGCTACAGCGATACGCTCACCTTGCCGACATCGGTCAACGCGGGGTCATCGAGCAGTGTTCGTACGGGTTGGACGCTGGGCTTGGGTGCCGAGTGGACGCTCAATCCGAGCTGGAGCATTAAGGCCGAGTATTTGTACGTTGATCTTGGATCTACCAGCTACACCATGACCAACAATCTAGTTCCAGCCGCGACTGTTGTCGTC
>JAQSCR010000521.1 GCA_029945495.1 Pseudolabrys sp.
CCGTTCACCGGTGCCGGCATCTCGACCGAATGCGGTATTCCGGATTTCCGCTCGCCCGGCGGCTTGTGGACCAAGAACAGACCGATCCCGTTCGACGACTATATAGCCAGCGCCGAGGCGCGCAGCGAAGCCTGGCGGCGGCGCTTTGCGATCGAGGAAACTTTCGCCACGGCAAAACCGGGCCGCGGCCATCTGGCGCTCGCGAGCCTCTATCGGGCCCGCAAAGTGAAGGCCGTGGTGACGCAGAACATCGACAATCTGCATCAACTTTCCGGCATCGCGCCGCAAGACACCGTCGAACTGCACGGCAATACCAGTTACGCGCTCTGCCTCGACTGCACGAAGCGCTACGAGCTTGCCGACATCCGGCCGGTTTTCGAGGCGAGCGGCGAGGCGCCGGATTGCAGCTGCGGCGGCTTCATCAAGACGGCAACGGTGTCGTTCGGACAGGCGATGCCGGCGGACGCGATGCAGCGTGCGCAGCAGCTGGCGAGCGACTGCGACCTGCTTCTCGTGGTCGGTTCATCGCTGGTCGTCTGGCCGGCGGCCGGCATTCCGCTGCTGGCAAAGCGCAGCGGCGCAGCCCTCGTCATCGTCAATCGCGAGCCGACCGAGTTCGATGAATTTGCCGATCTGGTCGTGCGCAACGACATCGGCGATGTGCTGGGACCCTTCATCTCGCACTGATTCGCAAGGGTTTCCGTTGTGTACAGAGCTGTGTGCAAGCACATTTTGCTCTTTGCGGTTTTAGACCGGGTGTTATCTTCAAATCACAGATTCGTCGGGGCGCTTTGCAGATTTTGCAAAAATGCATCGAAAAAGGCGGCGGGGGCCGCAACGCGCCATACGGGCGCTGGTTGTCGAACGGGATTTAATCGAAAATGCCAGATACAAATCTTCGACCCGGCACAGTCCGAGATCTCGTCGATGAAACGGCAACCGATCTCATCGAGCTTGCCGGCGTCATCAAATGGTTCGACGTTTCGAAGGGCTTCGGTTTCATCGTTCCCGACAACGGCATGCCGGACATCCTGCTGCATGTGACCTGCCTGCGACGCGACGGCTTCCAGACCGCTTATGAAGGCGCCCGGGTCGTGGTCGAAGTGCAGCCGCGGCCGAAGGGTCTGCAGGCCTTCCGCGTCGTCTCGATGGATGAATCGACCGCATTGCACCCGGCGCAGATGCCGCCGCCGCGCACCCATGTCACGGTGACGCCGACCAGCGGGCTGGAGCGGGCTCAGGTCAAATGGTTCAACCGTTTGCGTGGCTTCGGGTTCTTGACCCGCGGCGACGGCACGCCGGACATTTTCGTGCACATGGAAACGCTGCGCCGCTACGGCCTCGCCGAGTTGCGCCCCGGGCAGACCGTGCTGGTCCGTTTCGGGCCCGGGCCGAAAGGCCTGATGGCCGCCGAAGTCCGGCCTGACGGCGGTCCGCTCGGTCTGGCGTCGCACTGAACCGGCCACGCTTCCGCATTCTTGGCGCCGGCGGGCCCGTCCGCCCGCGCGGCAAATGTTATTGCCAGCCGGGTGCTTGGCCGCCTAAATGCAGGCCATGCGTCGATTCCCCTGGATTGCCCTCATTGTCATCGGCCTGTTCGCCGCCACCGGGCCGGCGCGATCGGCCGACCCGCATACGCTTGAGATCGCCAGCAAGACCGGCGTGCATGCCTTTTCGGTCGAGATCGCCCAGAACGACGCCGAGCGCTCGAAGGGGTTGATGTACCGGAAGGAACTGCCCGAGGGGCAAGGCATGTTGTTCGATTTCCAGCACGAGCAGGAGGTCGGCTTCTGGATGGAGAATACTTACATCCCGCTCGACATGATCTTTATCCGCGCCGATGGCCGGATCCTGCGCATTGTCGAGAATACCGAGCCGCTATCGACACGCATCATCCCGTCCGGCGGGCCGGTCCGGGGCGTGCTGGAAGTGATTGGGGGAACCGCGCGCAAGCTCGGCATCGCCGCCGGCGACCGGGTGGCGCATCCGATCTTTGGCGCGCGCTAAGGGCATTCACCGGGGATAAGCTTGCTGCCCTGGATGGAAGCGTGTACCACCCCGGAATTCCCAGTCGTCGGAGCGTAGCGCAGTCTGGTAGCGCATCTGGTTTGGGACCAGAGGGTCGCAGGTTCAAATCCTGCCGCTCCGACCAATCTCAGCGTTAAACGCGCCCGACAAAGCCGGCTATACGGGCGATGATGTCGGGCTCAGCCAGAAGCGGCGCGTGGCCCTGATCCGGCACCACCAAGGTCTCCAGCGTGGAACGGCGCGCCGCCATGGCCTCGACAGTGGCCGCCGTCAGCAGGTCTGAATTCTCGCCGCGGATGACCATCATCGGCACCGCGCTGAGCGCATCGAATTGCGCCCACAGCGGCGGCAGCGGCTTTTCGAAATCGACGCCTTCCAGAGTCTTGGCGAGGGCGACGTCGTAGTCAGGCACCAAGCGGCCGTCGACATCCTTGAACGTGCGGTGCGCGCTGGCCAGCCAGTCCTGCGGCGTCAGCGTGGGAAACTGCGCCGAGAACAGCCGGCGCAGAATGTCGGCGCCATCTTCGTAATGGCGCGGCTGCGGCAGCTTGCCGACGTAGCCTTTGATCCGCATCAGCCCCTTCGGTTCGATGACCGGGCCAATGTCGTTGAGGACGACTCCGGCAATGATGGCGGGCCGCAGCGCCGCCATCAGCATGGTGAGAATGCCGCCGCGCGAGGTGCCGATGAAAATCGCCCGCCCGCAATCGAGCGCGGTCAGCACGGCCAGCACGTCGGCGATCTCGACTTGAAATGAATAATTCGCCGGATCGCGATCGTAATCTGACCGGCCGCGGCCGCGATAGTCGAGCGCGATGACGCGGCGCGGCTGCGTAGGATCGCCGGCCAGCGCCGTCGCCAGCGTTTCGAAGTCGTTGCCGCTGCGGGCCAGGCCCGGCAGGCAGACCACCGGCAAGGCTGACGCAATGCGGCTGCCGTAGTCGCGCGCGTGCAATCGCAGGCCGTCGGGTGCGGAGATGAAGTGGGAGGTGGGCGCGGGTGCGTTCATAAAATATCCGTCATTCCGGGATCCGAGCCATAAGCGCGTTTACGCGCGTCGTTGACGCGCTATGGCGAGTGACCTGGAATCCAGAATAGACCAGAGGCCTTCACTTGTATCTGGATTCCGGGTTCGCGCCTTCGGCACGCCCCCGAATGACGATGGCTAGTTCGCCGCGCCGCGCCGGATATCGGCCTCGATCGAGAGCTTGGTGCCGCCGCCGAAGCGGGCGCGATAAACCTGCAGGTTTTCCATGATCCGCTGCACATAGTTGCGCGTCTCGGCGATCGGAATGCGCTCGGCCCAATCGACCGGATCGACTTTCGGGTCGCGCGGATCGCCGTAGGCGGCGATCCACTGCCGCACCCGGCCGCGCCCGGCATTGTAGCCGGCGAAGGTCAGGATGTAGGAGCCGTTATAGGTGGAGAGCAGCATCGACAATTCGGCCGCCCCCATCTGCATATTATAGACCGGGTCGCTGAGCAGGCGGGCGGCGTTGAACGGCGCCTTATAGCGTTTGGCGGTATCCTTGGCGGCGACCGGCGTCACCTGCATGAAGCCCATGGCCTTGGCCGGCGACACGACCTTCTGGTTGAAGTGGCTTTCCTGGCGGGCGATCGAATAGGCAACCGCCGGCTCGATCGGCGGCGCGATCGGCGTGTAGTTGGGCAGGCCGATCACCGGATAGGCGTAGTAATCGAGCGGCAGGCCGCGGCCGAGCGCGCCCTTACCGAGCAGCAGCATGGCGCGGCCGTCGCCATGCTTGCCGGCAGTCTCCGCCAGCATCGCCATGCCGGCGACGTCGGTCGAGCTTTCGCCAAGCTCGGCGAAGATCGACGCCAGCATGTCGCGCTCGTCGAGCGCATAAAGAATTTCTGCCGCGCGCACGACTTCGAGATTGCTCAGCGCGCCGCGCTCGGGGCCGCTGAAGACCGGCGGCCCGCGCAGGCCGAGCTCGGCTATGCCGAGGCGCGCGCGCGCCAACTGGCCGTAATAGGTGGCGGTGTGTTCGGCCGCCCGCGCGTAATGGGCGCGTGCCTGCGCCTGATGGCCCAACGCCTCGGCGGCGCGACCTTCCCAATAGCCGCCGCGCGAGAGCGCGTGCGGGTTGTCGGTGCCTTCGGAAATCTGGGCAAAATGCGTGGCGGCGGTCGCCGGATCGTGCAGGAAGCGCAGCGCGATCCAGCCGGCGGTGAAGTGCTTGTCGACGCGATAATTGCCCTGCGTCGGCGTGGCGGCATCTCGCGCCACCCGGTAGGCGGTCTGCGCGTCTTCATGGTCCAGCAGATTGCGGATCAGGATGCGCCGCTCCATCCACCATTGATTGACGTCGACCTGCGCGGCCGGGTCCTTCGGCGCGGTCAGAATGAGTTTGCCGGCTTCCTCAAGCTTGTTGTTCTTGCGCAGCCATTGCGCACGCGCGAAAATGTAGCCGGCGTCTTTTTGCGCGGATGCGGGAACCGCGTCGAGTAGCGCCTTGGCGTTGCCGGCCTTCCTGATCACCGCCGCCCAGGCGCGGGCGATCGCCAGCTCGCTGCCGCCGATCCGCTCGGCCATGCGCAGGCCGGCCTCGGCATCGTCTTCGTAGAAGCGCTGGTCCATGCGGACCTTGTGGTCGGCCGCAGTCAGCATGCCGCCGAACTGATCGAGCACGGTGCGTTCGACGTCCGCGCTGCAGTCCTGGTGGCGCCAGGCGAACCGCACCAGCGACGCGGCGCCCTCGCGGTCGCCAGGTCCTTGAGGAGTTTGCGTCAGCAGCGTGCGCGCCAGCACATAACGTCCCTTGGCGGTGGTCGGCTTTTTCTGCGCAAAGAAGGCGCGCACCGTCGCGTCGTCGCTCTTGTCGTTCCATAGCGCGTTCTCGGCGCGGCGGCGGAACAGCGGCGAATGCGGCCAGGACGGATTGGCGCTGACGAAGTTGGCGTAGCGGGCAAAGGTCGGGTTGGTCTTGTCGCTGCGCAGCACGATCCATTCGGCCAGCTTGCGGGCGACCGGGTCTGTGATCGACCGCTCGGCGACGTCGGCGACCACCTCGTTGCCTTTGCGGGTGGCGTCGATCACCTGCTTGACCAGCGCGATGTCGGCGGCGGAAGTCGTGCTGGTCGGCGCGATGGCGAAGGGGCCGGAGGCCGGCCGGGCCATTGGCTTGAAGGTGGCGCTGGCGGCAAAAATACCGCCGCGCAGGCCGACACCGGCTTGTGCGAAGGAGTTGAGGCCGGAGCGCTTGCCGGTGTCGGCAGCGCCGGGCTGGAGCGACAAGGGCATTGCTGCGGGTGCTGCAACCTGGGCGGCCGGTTTGGACTGCGGCAGCGGAACCTGGGTGGCGGTCTTCGCGATCGGCTTTGCGGCGGCCTTGGGCAGTTCCTTGGCGGTAGCCTTGGAGGTGGTCTTGGAGGTAGTCTTGGCCGGTTGCTTCCCCGGTTCTTTGGCGGCGGATTTGGCGGCAGGCTTGGTTGCAGGCTTGGCTTTCGTTTTAGCTGCCGTTATCGCGCCGGGCTTGGCCGCATCTTTACCGGCCGGTTTGGTGGCGGCCTTTGCGGCAGCCGTCGGGGCATCCTTGGCAACCGGAACCATATCGGGCGCGGCCCCGGCCACGCTTGCGCCAAAGGCGGCGCACAGCACGCCGAACGCGACGCAGCCGTCCCGAAAGGTTCCAAAAAGCCGCCCAGAAAAGCTCATTCCATCTCAGCCCTTCGTCAGCCCCGGCGCCCGACTCAAAGGCGCGCGCCCAATATAGCCCGCAATAAGCCAATGACGTTGATGTTGGGATACCTTTAAGACCCCGCCCGTTGCCCTTATGTCATGACGGCGGCGAAAGCGGGGCAGGCCGCCGGTATGCCCGCAGGCGGGGGCTTTCATCGGCGCGGGCGACCCGATATCAATGGGTTTGTCGCTTCAAGGCCGGGAACGGAGAATCGCCATGACCGCAAAGACGAGCTTTCGAGGATCCTACACTGCGCTCGTCACGCCGTTCAAAAACGGCGCGGTCGACGAGAAGGCGTTCCGCGACATAGTCGACTGGCAGATCGCCGAGGGTACCAATGGTTTGGTGCCGGTCGGGACCACCGGCGAAAGCCCGACCTTGAGTCATGATGAACACAGACACGTCGTCGAATGGTGCATCGACCAGGCCAAGGGCCGCGTACCGGTGATCGCCGGCGCCGGGTCGAACTCGACCGCCGAGGCGATCTCCCTGGCGCAGCATGCCGACAAGGCCGGCGCCGACGCCGTGCTGGTCGTCACGCCTTACTACAACAAGCCGACGCAAGAAGGCATGTACCAGCACTTCAAGGCGGTCAACGACGCCATCGGCATTCCGATAATCATTTACAACATCCCGCCGCGTTCGGTGGTGGACATGTCGGTCGAGACGATGACGCGGCTGTCCAAGTTGAAGAACATCGCCGGGGTCAAGGACGCCACGGCCAATCTGGCGCGCGTGTCGCAGCAGCGTCACGCCATGGGCCCGGATTTCCTCCAGATGTCCGGCGAGGACATGACCGCGCTGGCCTATATGGCCGCGGGCGGCCACGGCTGTATTTCGGTCGTCGCCAATGTGGCGCCCAAGCTGTGTGCCGATCTGATGAAGGCCGTGTTCAAGGGCGACTATGCCGGCGCGCTGACGATTCAGGATCGGCTGACGCCGCTGCACGACGCCATCTTCAAAGAGCCCGGTCTTGCCGGCGCCAAGCACGGTCTCGCGCTGCTGGGGCGCCTCACGGAAGAAGTGCGTTTGCCGTTGATGACCGTGACGCCGCCAACCGGGAAGGTGATCCGCGACGCCATGGTGCATGCCGGGCTGATCAACTAGGCGCGCAAGACTTCGAGCGAACGAGACTTCGAGCGAACGAGACTTCAAGCCGACAAGACTTCAAGCGGAGCGGGCGATGCTCGAGGAATTCAAGAAGTTCGCGCTGCGCGGCAATGTCGTCGATCTGGCGGTCGGCGTGATCATCGGTGCGGCCTTCGGCAGCATCATTTCGTCGCTGGTCGGCGACATCCTCATGCCGCTGATCGGCGCGCTGACCGGCGGCCTCGACTTCTCCAACTACTTTGTTCCGCTGTCGGCGAAGGTTACGGCCGACACGTTGGGTGAGGCGAAAAAGCAAGGCGCCGTATTGGCTTACGGTAATTTCCTGACACTAACGCTTAACTTTATCATTGTCGCTTTCGTGCTGTTTCTGGTCATCCGCGCGCTTGGCCGGCTGATTAAGAAGGAAGCCGAGAAGCCGGCTCCGGTTCCGCAGCAGGAACTACTGCTTGCCGAGATCAGGGACCTGCTAAAGAAATCCTAAGCCGCCGGCGCTTAGCGGCCGCCCTTGATGCCGTTCAACCGGCGTTGCGGCGCGAGCCGATATAATTGAAACGCCTTTGCCACGCCGTGCTATAATAAAAACTTATCGGCGCGTTGCGCGCCGACGTCTTCTTTGTTGAGCCGGTCTCGGTCGCGGCGCCGGTTAAAAAATTATCCGTGTTGAGACACCGCGGATAGGCGATACGCCAAATTACAACCGGACTTGTCCTCCGTATCGGACCCGACCGCATCGCGCGGCCGGTTGTTTCGACCGTCTGTCATATACCGGACAGACGGCACGGTCCGCATGGCTTAAGCGTTTTCTTGAGTGTGGCGGCGCCCCTTCGGGGCGCATGCACATGCCGCGTTTCAGCCGCTCGGCCGATCGGGCGCGAAAGTCATTATGGAAAACCCCATTTTGGGCGTGTCCAACCGGCTGCTTGATTCACTGCCCTCCGGGGACGTCGCGCTGCTAAAGCCGCAGCTCAAGACCATTGCCATGGTCCAGGGCGACTTGCTGCAGGAGCAGGGCGAGCATATCGACCACATCTACTTCCCGCACAGCGGCATGATCTCCCTGCTGGCCGTGATGAAGCAGGGAAATTCCGTGGAAATTGCCACCGTTGGCCGCGAAGGGGCGATCGGCGCCATGGCGGGCTTCGGTCCGCGGCATGCCTTCACCCGCGCAATTGTCCAGGTTGATTGCGCCGCCTCGCGTATCGCGACCGGGCATTTTCAGGACGTGATGAAGAAAAGCGCGGGCTTGCGCGAGACTGTCGCCCGCTTCAACGAAGGCCTGCTGGCGCAGGTTCAGCAGACGGCGGCGTGCAACGCGCTGCACGATCTCGAGCAGCGGCTGTGCCGTTGGCTGCTGCAAACCCAGGACCGCGCCGAAAGCGACATGATTACGCTGACGCATGAGATCCTGTCGCAGATGCTGGCAGTGCGGCGAACCACCGTCACCCTGGTCGCGCGCAGTCTGCAAAAGGCCGGCGCCATCGAATACCGGCGCGGCAAGATCAGAATCGTCGATCGCCGCAAGCTCGAGAAGCGCGCCTGCGAGTGCTACAAAGTGGTCAGCGAGCAGATCGAAAAGCATCTGCCCGGCGCCAAGGTCTAAAACTTGGGCGAAGTTGCCGGGGCGCGCGGCCCTGTCCTGTTGCCAAAACTCGGCTGCCGCGCTCATCCACCACCTGAACCAGCTAATTTAACCTCCTGGCGCCATTGAATTGTGCGGCGCGGCGGCTAGATGCATCCCTGCCGGGGTGGGCTCGGTCGTAGTCCGGCCATCCGGCGCGGCAATCCTTGCATCAGGCGAGGCAATCCTTCCTTCTGGCGGGAGAAGACTGCCCGTGGCATAGCTCGGCGCTAACGGGCTGAAACTGGAACAAGAATGGCTGCAAATCCGGAGCGCCGCCTCAGGGCGGTGGCTGAAAACCGCAAGGCGCGGTTCAATTTCGAGATCGGCGAGGTCTTCGAGGCTGGCATCGTGCTCACCGGCAGCGAGGTCAAGTCGCTGCGCGCCGGCAAGGCGACGATCGCCGAATCCTATGCCGACGCCAAGAACGGCGAGATCTGGCTGATCAACTCCAATATTCCGGAATACCGGCAGGCCCACCAATTCAACCATTTGCCGAAGCGGCCGCGCAAGCTGCTGCTGCACGAGCGTCAGATCAACAAGCTCGCCAGCGCGGTCGAGCGCGAGGGCATGACCATCGTGCCGCTCAAAATCTATTTCAACGACAAGGGTCGCGCCAAGATCGAAGTCGCGCTCGCCAAAGGCAAGAAGCTGCACGACAAGCGCGAGACCGAGAAGGCGCGGTCCTGGCAGCGTGATCGCAGCCGCATCATGCGCGACAAGGGCTGAATATTGGGCTGAATATTGGGCTGAGTGTTGGTCTGACCGGCTATTGCGCGCGCTTGCAGACGGCTTCGATGTTGTTGCCGTCCGGATCGACGACGAAGGCGGCGTAATAATTCGGCGCGTATTCCTTACGCAGACCGGGCGGTCCATTGTCCTCGGCCCCGACGGCAATCGCGGCCGCATGGAAGGCCTGCACCTTATTGCGGGTCTTGGCGGCGAGGCAGATATGCACCGGCCCCGACAGCCTGGCCGGCACGCCGACGCTGGTGCCGATCCACAGGCAGGTCTTATCGATTGTCGTGCCGTAACCGACGAAGCGCTTCTTCGTGCCCGGCACGGTGAAGTCGTATTGCACGCTGAGCCCGAGCGGCTTGAGCGCGGCGTCGTAGAATTTCTTGGCGCGGGCGACGCTTTTCACTTTGATCCCGACGTGATCGAGCATCGTCCGCGCCCCTCTTATTCTCGGTTCGGTTATTGCACCACCCCGCAGGCGATGCGGCCACCGGCTTCGCCTGTCGGGTCGGTCTTGTAGTCGTCGCTGCCGGCATGGATCACCAGCGCCGAGCCGTCGGCATCGAACACCGAATTCGGCTTGCCCTTTTCCAGGGAGATCGCGGCGTTGACGATTTCAACCGTCAGTTCGCCGCTTTGCGGAATGTGCAGGTTCGGCATGTCGCCGGCGTGCGCGCCGTCGGCGGCCATCAGGCCGTGCTTCTTGGCGTCCGGGTTGAAATGGCCGCCGGCGGTGGTGAAGGGCGGCTCGCATTTGCCGACCGCGTGGACGTGGAAGGCGTGTTCGCCCGGCGGCAGACCCTTGACCGAAACATTGATCAGCACGCCGCGCGGCGTCTGGGTCAGGTTGGCAGAGCC
>JAQSCR010000522.1 GCA_029945495.1 Pseudolabrys sp.
GGCGAACAACGCGCCGCTATCGGACTGCATGTCACGCTGACCGCGCCGTTCAAGCCGCTGAGCGAAGGCTTTGCGCCGACGCGCGACAGCCAGTTCCTGCCGCATCCGGAATTGATGCGCGCGGCGATGGCGCGCCGCCTGCAGCCGGAATTGCTGGCGATCGAGATCGCCACGCAGGTACGCGCCTTTCTCGAGACTTTCGGCCGCCTGCCCGACTTCCTCGACGGCCATCAGCACGTGCAGTTGCTGCCGCAAGTGCGCAACGCTTTCCTTAAAGTAGCGAGCGAGACCGCACCCAATGCCTGGGTGCGACAATGTGGCCGGGCGCGCGCTGGGCGGCCGCTGCACGACCGCAAATCGCTGGTGCTGGACGTCCTGAGCCTCGGTTTCAAGAGTCAGGCGGCGCGCCACGGCGTTTCCACCAATCCGGCCTTTGCCGGCGCCTACGGGTTTACCGCCAAGGCGCGGTTTTCCCGCATTTTCCCGCGCTTTCTCAAAGGCCTGCCGGACGGCGGCCTGATCATGTGTCATCCGGGCTTCGTCGATGACGAATTAAAAAGTCTCGATTCGCTGACGACGTTGCGTGAGCACGAATTCGCCTTCTTCAATTCGGATGCTTATTCGGAGGTGCTGGCGGCGCACGGCGTCGAACTGGCTTAAGCCCCCTGGCGAAAGCTGACGGGCCGCCTAGATAAAAGTTCGCTCGCAGCTGCCATAACGGGAGAACACGGATGACTCCGCAGGAACGCCAACTGGTGACCGACCTGTTCGACCGCCTTGCGCGGCTGGAAGGTTCGCCGCGCGACACTGAAGCCGAGCGCGCGATTGCCGACGGCGCCAGCCGCGCGCCGCATGCCCTCTACGCGCTGGTGCAGACGGCGCTGGTGCAGGACGAGGCGCTGCGGCGCGCCGATGCGCGCATCCGCGAACTCAGCGGCGAAGGCGACACAGCGCCGAGCGGCGGCGGATTTCTCGACAGCATGCGCAATGCGATTAGCGGGCACGGTTCGGTGCCGAGCGTACGAGCCTCCGCCAGCGACAGCCGCTGGAACACCGGTGGCGCGCTACAGCAAGGCGCTGCGCCAGCCGCGGCGCAAGCGCCGGCTCCCGGCGTTGGCGGCGGGTCGTTTCTCGGCACCGCGGCGGCATCCGCTGCCGGTGTCATCGGCGGCGCGCTGCTGTTCAATTCGATCGGCTCGCTGTTCGGCGGCCATCAAGGCGGCAGCGCCTTCGGCGATACGCGGGACAATGCGCCGTCGTCGGGTTCACCCTGGGACAGCAACGCCGCAGGCGGCGATCTGTCGCGCGACGCAGGCCTGAACGATATTGGCGGCGGACGCAGCGCCGGCCTGTTCGACAGCGGCGACAACGATGACGGCAACGTCGATCTGGCCGATTCAGGTGGCGACTTTGGCGGCGATGGCGGCGGCGGCGACGCCTAGTCGATCTACAACACCAGAACCTTGGCGCCGACCTTCACGCGGCCGTAGAGGTCGATGACGTCCGCATTGCGCATGCGGATGCAGCCGGACGACACGTTCCTGCCAATAGTCCAGGGTTCGTTCGACCCGTGGATGCGATACAGCGTCGAGCCGAGATAGAGCGCCCGCGCGCCCAGCGGGTTATTCGGACCACCGGCCATGAAATGCGGCAGGCCGGGCTGGCGCTCGAGCATTTCCTTCGGCGGCACCCAGTCGGGCCATTCCTTCTTCGACGACACCGTATGCTCACCCGACCAGGTGAAGCCCGGCCGGCCGACGCCGATGCCGTAACGCAAGGCGCGGCCGCCCGGCTGCACCAGGTAGAGAAATTTCTGCGGTGTATCGATGACGATGGTGCCGGGTGCTTCCGGGCCTTGATAGACAACTTCCTGACGCTGATAGACCGGATCGATCGGGTAGCCGTCCTGCTCGGCCGCCGGATCGATCATAGGTCCAGACATGGGCCCGGTGTTGGCATAGAGCGGTTGCGGGCTAGGCGCCGGTTCGCCGTAATAACCTTGCGGCGGCGCGACATATTGCGGTTGCCGGCCGTTGTCGCCGAACAGAAATTCGATGAAGCCGCCGCCAAGATTGGCTTCCATGCGCTGCGGCTGCGCCACCACGACCATCGGCGGCGTCATCGACTGCGCCATAGCGGGATTCGCGAGCAAGCTCGCTATCGCCGTGCTGGCGAGCAGGCTGGCGGCAAGAGCAATAAGAACCGAACGCTGCATTACGCTACTTTTTCCCTGCGCATGATCTTGTCCGAAAACCGGTACCCATCCCCGATCAAGTCGAGGACATGCTTTTCGGGATCATGCGCGCAAACCCTAATTCGTCCGGTGCAGTACAGAGCCAAACCAACACCGATTGGTAAACCATGCCGGCCGTGAGCCGAAATTGCCGCGCGCCGGGGAGCGCTTCGTCGCCGTAGCGTTTATTTTGCGTAAAGCGCGGCGCGGCGTGGTTAATGCAATGTTGCGCCGCGCGGAATTTTATCGCGGGCGATGGCGGCGCGTGCAACCCAGCGTTAATCGGCGCTGCGGTAGGCTTGGCGCCGGCACTTGTCAGGGGAGTTGGCGTGCAGCGCAAGGTGTTCCGTATCGAAGCGATGATGGCGGGCAAACGGCCGGTGGCCGCCGCCTATGCCGAGCATCGCCCGCGCGCGCAAGCCTACGTGCCGGCGCACGAACAATTATGCGCACGCGATGGCGGCAATAGCGGACAAGGTTTGCAGACTGAGCTGATGCTGATCCGCGACACCCTCGCCTGCACCAAGCGCGATCTCGGCAACCTGATCGGCGCCGGCGACGAGCGCCACATGACGCGGGCGAGCGACGAATTGAGCGCGGCGGTCGATGGCATGGAAATGGCGACGCAGAAAATTCTCAAATCGGTCGAGGTCATCGACGACAGCGCCAAGGCGCTCACCGCCTCGCTCAAGGACGACTACAAACGCGGCCTGACGCAGGACATCCAGGACAACGTGCTGCGCATTTACGAGTCGTGCAATTTCCAGGACATCGCCGGCCAGCGCATCGGCAAGGTGATGACGACTTTGGAGACGATCGAGACGCAGGTGACAGACATGCTGGCGCGCTGCGACAACATCCCTGCCGCCAAGCCCGCCGTGCGCACCGCGCCGCCGGCGGAGTGCGGCCTGCTCAACGGCCCCAAGCTAGACAGTGACGCCGGCCACGCCAGCCAGCACGACATCGACATGATGTTCGGCTGACACTTTTGCGCATGACCCCTTCCGAAAACCGGTTCCCATCCCCGATCAAGTCGAGGACATGCTTTTTGGGATCATGCGTTAGGCCGGCCTTCTGATCGCGATGAAACAGACCAGCGCCGCCGCGGCAAAGCCGCAGGCCAACGCTAGCGCCGCGAAATCGGAGGCGCGATCGACCACGAACGCCATAACCAGAGGCGCCGCCGCCTGCACCAGCAGGAAGGGCGCCGCGAGCCGCCCCATCAGCAGCCCGTAACCGGAGGCGCCGAACAGCGCCAACGGCACCGCGCCGCGCGTGATGGTGACGAGCCCGTTGGCGCCGCCGAACATCAGCGCGAATGCCGCCGCCACCGGCACCGAGACGCCGAGCACCGCCAGCATCACGAATGCGCACAGCAAGGTGCCGAGCGCGAAGCGCACCACCCACAGCGGATGCAGATCTCTGCCGAAGGAAAATTCGATCAGCCGCGCGCCGACCTGCGCCGGCCCGAACAGCGCGCCGATCCACACCACGGTGCCGGCATCGATGCCGGAGCGCGAGAAAATCGCCAGCAGGTGCGCCGACAGGCCGGACGGCACGAAAGCGTATGCCGCGAAGGCCGACGCCACCAAAATGAATGGCAGGCCCTTCGACGGCAGCAGCTTTTGCGGCGCCTCGACATCGCCTGTTTTCGGCACGACGATTTCGGCGCGGCCGCGCGGCAAGAGAAAAGCGTGCAGCGGCGCGGCGACCAAGGCGAGCAGCGCGGCATAAACCAGATAGGTGCCGCGCCAGCCGACCGCTTCGATCAGGAAATGCGTAGCCGGCCAGCCCGCTGTCGAGGCAAATCCGCCGGCGAGCGTCAACGCCGTGATCGGCCGCCGCGCAGCAGCGCCGAAGATGCGGCCGAGCGTGCCGAAGGCGGCGTCATAAAGGCTGGCCGATAAGGCCGTGCCGAGAACCACCCAGACCGCGAAATAGGCGACCGGCGTGTCGACAACGGCGAGCAACGCGAGGCCGAGCGCACCAATGAGCGAACCCGCGGTCATCACGACATGACCGCCGAAGCGATCGATCGATCGGCCGACGAATGGCGCGACCAGGCCTGCCACCAGCAGGCAGACCGAAAATCCGGCCATCGAGAACGCCATCGACCATGAGTGCTCGGCCGCGATCAGCGGCACGATCAGCACCGGCGTGTAGAAAATCGTGCCCCACGCCAGAATCTGGGTGATGCCGAGCACCAGCACCGCGCGCCAAGGCCCTCGTAGAATTGGTCCGTGGGTGAATTCGCGGGGAGAAGGCATGGAAATCCGGCGTGAAGGAACGAATCCAACACTAGCACGGCAGCGCGCGGCTGCTCATGCGCGCCGCGCCGAGCAGCCGGTTGCGTCGTTCTTTATTGCCGCTGGATCGGCGGCTGCACTGGCTTGGGCGCTGCGGCCGGTTTGGCGGCGGGCTTCGCCGCCGGTTTGGCCGCCGGTTTGGCCGCCGGCTTCTTGGCTGCCGCTTTCGGCCGCGGCATTTTCGCGCCTTCCGGCGGGCAGCGCACATAGACCATGGTGCCGTAGCGGCCCTGCACTTCCGGATCGAGCCAGCGCAGAATCAGAATGCGGCCGTCGAACTGCAGGACCTCACGGTCCTGCTGGCTGCCCGGCGGGTCCTCGGCCGGTCCGATGAAGTTCTTGCCGCCGGGCGCGCCTTTGACGCGCAGTTCGGTCGGCGTCGGCTGGTCGGCGAGATGCATCATCACCCCGCCGGCGGTGCCTTGGGTAATGATATAGGGCTGCTTGCATTGGTTGATCGCGGCGGCTTCGGTGCGCGCCTTGTCCTCTTCTTTGTGGTACGCGGCCAGGCCGTAGCTGCCGACCAGATCCTGCGGCGGGAACGAAGGCGGCAAGGTCTGCGCCACCGGCGGCGGCGGCGGTTCGACCGCTTCATTGGTGGTGGCACAGCCGGCAAGGCCAAAACCGAGCCCCAGCGCGAGAAGAATGAATGCCGGGATGGACGGCAGCTTGTGGCTTTGGCGGCGGATCATTCGGGCTCCTGGGACGCGTTTCCGGCAAACATTGAGGTTCATTGGCGGGCCGTGCAAGCGCTAAGCCCACCCGGTTCTCCTGACCGGCCTTTACGCCAGCATTACGGCCAGCGCCGGCCGATTTCGGTCGAATACCGGCCAAGCTTGACACCTAACCGTTAAGGCAATATCTCCCCCTCGCACAATTAGCACTCTCGGGTAAAGAGTGCTAAGAGATTGCACCGACGACACTTTCCGCCTCCCACCAACTATTTGTTTGCGCATGATCTTGTCCGAAAACCGCTACCCACTTTTCGGGATCCTGCGCTAAAGCCAACGAGGAAGCCCATGGCCAAGACCAAATTCCGTCCCCTGCACGACCGCGTGGTCGTCCGCCGCATCACCGCGCTCGAGAAGACAAAAGGCGGCATCATCATTCCCGACAGCGCCCAGGAAAAGCCGTCGGAAGGCGAAGTGATCGCCGTCGGCCCCGGCGGCCGTGACGAGAACGGCAAGCTGACCCCTATGGACATCAAGTCCGGAGACCGCGTTTTGTTCGGCAAGTGGTCGGGCACCGAGGTCAAGCTCGACGGCGAGGACCTTTTGATCATGAAAGAGTCCGACATCATGGGCGTTATCGCCTAATACCCCTGAATTTCAGAAATTGGAGTGAAGTGAAATGTCTGCAAAAGACGTCAAGTTTGCCGGCGACGCGCGCGACCGCATGTTGCGCGGCGTCGATATCCTCGCCAACGCGGTGAAGGTCACGCTGGGCCCCAAGGGCCGCAACGTCGTTCTCGACAAGAGCTACGGTTCCCCGCGCATCACCAAGGACGGCGTCACCGTCGCCAAGGAGATCGAGCTCGAGGACAAGTTCGAGAACATGGGCGCGCAGATGGTGCGTGAAGTTGCTTCCCGCACCAACGATCTGGCCGGCGACGGCACCACCACCGCCACCGTGCTGGCCCAGGCGATCGTCCGCGAAGGCGCCAAGTCGGTTGCGGCCGGCATGAACCCGATGGACCTCAAGCGCGGCATCGACATCGCCGTCGCCGCCGTCGTCAAGGACATCGAAAAGCGCGCCAAGAAGGTTTCGTCTTCGGCTGAAGTCGCCCAGGTCGGCACCATCTCCGCCAACGGCGACGCCACCATCGGCAGCATGATCGCCAAGGCGATGCAGAAGGTCGGCAACGAGGGCGTTATCACGGTCGAAGAAGCCAAGGCGATGGAAACCGAGGTCGAGATCGTCGAAGGCATGCAGTTCGATCGCGGCTATATCTCGCCCTACTTCGTCACCAACTCCGAGAAGATGGTGGCCGAGCTGGAAGACGCCTACATCCTGCTGTTCGAAAAGAAGCTGTCCGGCCTGCAGGCGATGCTGCCGGTGTTGGAAGCCGTGGTGCAGTCGAGCAAGCCGCTCGTCATCATCGCCGAAGACGTCGAAGGCGAAGCCATCGCTACGCTCGTCGTCAACAAGCTGCGCGGCGGCCTTAAAGTGGCGGCCGTCAAGGCTCCCGGTTTTGGCGATCGCCGCAAGGCCATGCTGGAAGACATCGCCATCCTCACTGGCGGCCAGCTGATCTCCGACGACCTCGGCATCAAGCTCGAGAACGTCACCGTCGCCATGCTCGGCCGCGCCAAGAAGGTGCTGATCGAGAAGGAAAAGACCACGATCGTCAACGGCGCCGGCAAGAAGGCCGACATCGAAGCGCGCGTCGGCCAGATCAAGGCGCAGATCGAGGAAACCACCTCGGACTACGACAAGGAGAAGCTGCAGGAACGTCTGGCCAAGCTCGCCGGCGGCGTTGCCGTGATCCGCGTCGGCGGTGCGACCGAGATCGAAGTGAAGGAAAAGAAGGATCGCGTCGACGACGCGCTCAACGCGACCCGCGCCGCTGTCCAGGAAGGCGTCGTGCCGGGCGGTGGTATCGCTCTGCTGCGCGCCAAGAAGGCCGTCGGCAAGCTGACCTCCGAGAACCATGACGTTCAGGCCGGCATCAACATCGTGCTCAAGGCGCTGGAAGCTCCGATCCGCCAGATCGCCGAGAACGCCGGTGTCGAAGGCTCGATCGTCGTCGGCAAGGTGCTCGAGAACAAGTCCGAGACGTTCGGCTTCGACGCGCAGAACGACGAATATGTCGACATGATCGCCAAGGGCATCATCGATCCGGCCAAGGTGGTGCGCACTGCGCTGCAAGACGCCGGCTCGATCGCAGGCCTCCTGGTGACCACCGAAGCCATGGTCGCCGAACTGCCGAAGGACGCGGCGCCGGCAATGCCGAGCGGCGGCGGCGGTATGGGCGGTATGGGCGGCGGCATGGGCTTCTAAGCCAGACGCAGCCTTCGCAAATACAAAGGGCGGCCTCAAGGGCCGCCCTTTTTTTTCTATTGCCGCTACCAGCCGATGGTCCGCGGCAGCCAAAGCGCTAATTGCGGGAAAGTGAAACACAGGACTAGCGCAAATATTTGCATCAGCACGAAAGGCACAATGCCGCGATAAATGTCGCCGGTCGTTACCTCTGGCGGCGCGACGCCGCGCAGGAAGAACAGCGCCCAGCCGAACGGCGGCGTGAGGAACGAGGTCTGCAAGTTCACGCAGATCAAGGTCGCCAGCCATACCATGTCAACCTTGGCGGCAATGAAGATCGGCAGGAACAACGGAACCGCGATGTAGGAGATCTCGATCCACTCGATGAAAAAGCCGAGGATGAAGATGATGAGCATCAGGAACCAGATGTCGGCATTGATGCCGCCTGGCAGAAAAGCGAAGAAATCCTGCACCAGATTTTCGCCCTGCAGCCCGCGAAACGCCAGCGAGAAGGCCTGCGCGCACATCAAGATGAACATCATCATCGCGGTGATGCGCGTGGTCGCGTAAGTCGTCTCGCGCAGCACCGACCACGACATCCTGCCGCCGATGGTGGTGACGACGATGGCGCCGAGCGCGCCCATCGAGGCCGCTTCGGTCGGCGCTGCGATACCACCGATGATCGAGCCGAGCACGGCACCGACCAGCGCCATCGGCGGCAAGGCCACCCGCAAAATCTTTCGCCATAGTTCGCCGCGCGAAACCAGATCGCGCTCTGCCTGCGGCACCGGCGGCACCATGTCGGGCCGGAATATGCCGAGCGCCAGGATGTAGATGACGTAGATGCCGGACAACATCAGACCGGGGATCATCGCCGCCGCGAATAATGTACCGACCGATTCATTGAGAATGTCGGCGAGCAGGATGAGAATGAGGCTCGGCGGAATAATCTGGCCCAACGTGCCGGAGGCGCAGATCACGCCGCAGGACAGACCCTTGTCGTAACCGCGGCGCAACAGCGTCGGCAGCGTCAACAGGCCGAGCGTCACCACGGTGGCGCCGACGATCCCCGTCGTCGCCCCCATGAAGACGCCGACCACGACGATGCCGATGCCGAGACCGCCGCGCAGATTGCCGGCGGCGTGAGCAATCACTTCCATCAAGTCTTCGGCGAGTTTGGATTTTTCCAGCATCACCCCCATGAAGACGAAGAGCGGCATGGCGATCAAAGTGTAGTTCGTCACAACACCGAAGATTCGGCTCGGCAGAAGATTGAACAGGAGCGGCCCGAAGCCGAGATAGCCGAACACCAGCCCTGTCGTTGCCAATGTGAGCGCAACCGGAATGCCGGCCAGCAACAGCACGAAGAAGCTGACCAACATCAGAATGGCTAGAATTTCATTTGCGGGCATCAGGACGCTTTCCGCCAGGCCAGGAAGAACTGGATCGCTTGCGCAAGATATTGCAGGAACAGAATGGCAAAGCCGATCGGGATGAGGCTTTTGAGCAGGTAACGCGCCGGAATGCCGCCGGGGTTAGCGGTACCCTCCCCGATGCTCCAGGACTGCAGCACATAGGCGTAGGAGAGCTTGATGACGATCAGGCAGATCGCCATGCCGAGCACCGCCGAGACAATCTCAATCAGGTACTTGTTGCGCTGGGAGAGCGTCGCGAACACCACGTCGACCCGCACGTGTTCGCCATGGCGCAACGCGTAAGACATGCCGAACAGGCAGATCGGCGACATCAGATGCCATTCGAGTTCCTGCGACCAGACCGATCCGGTATGGAAGCCGTAACGCAGCAGCACGTTGCCGCCCATCACCAGCGCCAGCGCGAACGACGACCATGCGGTGATGCGGCCGACAACATCGACGAAGCGATCGATGTTGCCGGCCAACTTTTCTGCAGTGGCCACGTCAGCTCTTGCCGAGAATCTTGTCGTGATAGACCGCTTCGCTATAGCCGGCCCATTGTTTGTACTTCGCCATATAGGCCATGTAGGACTCGTGCACCTTTTTGGTCACTGGGTCTTTTGCCACTGCTTCAGCGAGAATCTTGCCATTGGCCTCGCGCAGAGCCGCGACGATGGCATCGGGCAGCGGTTGGGCGATCACGCCCTGGTTCTTGATCAGGTCGTCCATCGCCTCGGCGTTGTTCTTCTGGCACCACGCCTCGCCGATGACATTACAAGCGGCGCAGGCGTTTTCGACGATGGCCTTCAAGTCGGCGGGCAAGCTTGCCCACTTCGCCTTGTTGACGATCAATTCGCTCGCGGTCGCCGTTTCGTGCCAACCGGTAGTGTAGTAGTACTTTGCCGCGCGCTGCAGACCCAACTGGCGGTCGAGGAAGGGACCGACGAATTCGGCCGCGTCGATCACGCCGCGCTCCAATGCCGGGAATATTTCCCCGGGGGGCAGCAGCCG
>JAQSCR010000523.1 GCA_029945495.1 Pseudolabrys sp.
CTCGTTACGCGATCGAGTGTGACCGCATCGTTGTCGTCGTCGATCGCTGCGCCGTGTGGTGGCGCAGGCCAATGCTCTGGCTCGTTGACCGCCTCAGCCATGCGGTATCGGAGGCCGATCGACTTCCGTGGGTTGCCGGACGCGCACGCTCGCTGCTCGATCGGGTTCTTCAGGTTCGCGACGACTCGCCGCTTGAGCTCCTCGAGCTGCTCGTCGGTGAGGTCAGCCAGCGCCTTGGTCACGATCGCGTACTCGTCGTTGCAAGCCGCCTCGTTGGCTTGCTGCCTGACCAAGATGGGATCGATGCGACCGGCGATGGGTGAAGTCGACGCCCGCTTGCGAGCCGTCGCAACGATGGGGGCGTACCCACGCTCACGCAGCCAAGTGCGAGGCCAGAGCGGTGCCCGTGTGCACGCCCTGGCGTACGCCGCGGCAGCGTCGCGGATCTCGTTCCAGCCAATCGCCTCGGGCCGACCGGTCTCGCTCCTGATCGCCTCGATCGCCGCACGCACGTCTGCCTCGGGCAGGTCGTTCGCGGAGCGTGGGTACGCCGCGACGATCTCCTCGGCCCGTTTCCGAATCTCATCCCCACCCCCTCCGTCGTCGCGGGGGGTAGGGGGGATTAGTTCACTGGACAGTTCTTCCTTAGGCGCCGCATCGGCGGCGCATGTTCTTTGCATCGGCGGCGCATGTTCCTGCGGATCACGCGCCGTGGCGGCGCTCGTTTCAACGCAACACGCGCCGTCGTGGCGCTCGTTCATGCGCCGTGGTGGCGCATGTTCATCAACAACACGCGCCGTGGTGGCGCATGATCCATCAGAACACGCGCCGTCGGTGCGTGTGTTCGTGCGCCGTGGCGGCGCATGTTCACTGTTGACAGGCATCTCCGCGTGCGCCGTAGCGGCGCGTGATCGTCCGGGGTCGAGCTCTTCAAGGCGCTCCCAGTTGATGGTGTATTGGTTGGTCGCGTCGCTCTTGGCGAAGCCCACCGAGCGCGATCGTGCCTCGACATCGATCAGGCCCTCCTCTTCCAACACCACGATCACCTTCTGCACCGTCCTCAGCGGCACGCTCGCCTCGGCGGCGAGAAGCTTGAGCCCGGGCCAACAGACGCCGTTGACGTCCGCCCTACGGAGGAGCGCGAACAGCACGGCCAGCGCCGAGCAGGCGTGGAGGACGGGGAGGCCGTCCCGCTTGCGTCTCTCCATGAGGCCCAGCAGATCGGCAGATGCCAAGATCACGATCCTGCGGCCCAGAGTGGGCGGTTCTGCCGCTTCGCCGCCATCCTTGCGTTGCATGTCAGACCTCCGGTCCCTGGGCGAAGCGCCCGGGGACTCATCACTACCTCGAGGTCGCGCGGACATCGAGCGTGGCGCGGGCCGCACGGGCGTTGTGGGCAGAGCGTGAGTCATTCGCCTCTTCCCTCCGTGATGAAGACGTCCTTCAGGCTGTGAGCGGTTGGGGTCGGCGATGAAGTCAGGCTGGAACTATCCGGAATCTCCGGATGGTTGGCCGCCCATCGATCAGCCCGTGCGGCGATCCAAGTGGCCAGCCGTGCTCTGCTGATCAAGTACTCAAATTCCTCCCAACGGATGCCTTGATCGCACGCGAAGAGGAGCTCATCGCGAGCGCCCTTTGAGTCCTGCCATTTGCCGACCATCAAGATCGCATCGCACCGACGCAAGATCTCGATGTCGCCGCTTAGCCACGTCTCATCGGGCAGGACTCCACCGAACAACGCGGTGTTGAGATGTGGGCAGATCGCGACTCCGCCCGCCTTCCACACCTCGATCGCGGCCTCCTCTGCCCGACGAATGTTGAGGACGACTTCACGCTCGGTCGAGGCTCGGTACGGCCCCGCGATGTAGACGAGAGGGCGACGCTTCATTGTGCTACCTCAGGAAGATCACACCACACGCGGCACTCCATGACGGCAGTGTGCATCTGCTTGGAGGTAAACCTGCAGTCGTGCGCCAGCTTGCTCTCAATGGCGACGAACACCCGCTGCAGCCGTTGAATCCGTTTTAGTGCGACTACGAGATCTTCTCGCAAGCGGGTGACACGGATGTTGAGCTCCCGAGGCACGATGTACAGACAGTCGTCGAATTTCAGTATCGAGGCATCCTCTGCGCCGAGTGTTGTCTGGCGGTTCGCTCCTGCGAACTCCTTGATCACTGCCCGCATCTGGTCGATCAATTGGTTCGTGTTGTCTCGCAGTGCTAACTGATGCTGGAGGAGGTTGATCGCTCGCGATTGATCTGCGGCGCACTTCCGCAGTTCATCGATCGTGATGCGGTCGATTTCTCGTTGCTCGCTCAAGCAGCACCCCCGGTCGATGTCTGTGTTGGAGCCTGCTCTGTCGAAGAAGCTGCCCGCCTGCGAGCCTTCCGTCGGAGGTTGCGCACGTGAGAATCCTCGAGGCCGAAGCGCTCTGCAACGGCACTCGTGCGTCCCTTCGACATCACGATGTGCTCACGGATGCGGGGCGTCGTCTTAGGGCAATGGGTCTCTTCGATCGTGTGGAGCGACTCCGAGAATTGGGGCCGTCCGCAGCAAGTGCAACGTCCGCACCGCTCGGTGAGCACGTAGCGCGATGAGCGACGACCGCGCTTGATCTTCGCGAGATACCCCTTGCGTGCGAGCAGGTCGCATGCGGCGTGGATGGCGTGGATCGAGATGCCGCGGGCCTCAGCCCAATCACACAAGCGACCTGATGGATCGGCATCGATCGCCCGAAGGGTTGCGACCTGCACGCTGGTCAGTATCGAGCCCCGTTCAGTCACTCGACACCCCCAGCCGCGTCGGTCATCCGCTTGAACGCGATCACCCAAACCCACTGATTCGACCACCACGGATACGACTTCGCGTTGATGGAGTCCCACAACTCGATGAAGCACCCGATTGGATTCCACTTCATGTGCAGAATGGCCTTCCATTCAGTGCCCGCGAGTCGTGGATGATCCACGTCAATAAACGGATCGGGCATGACGCCCTCTGCCCTAGCATCCTCCTCATTGATCTCGTTCAGCCGCTCGACGCGGACGCCGTGCGCTACAAGTAGGTTGGTGATCTGCGAGATGCTGTTGGGGACAGCGACGCTGGTGGTGTGGTTGGCGAGTTTCATGCTAGTACCACTCTAAAGAGCAGCACAACCAAGCAGAAGGCGCCCAACCCCATGACGAACGCGACGATCGGAATGAGGCAATCAGACTTGATGTACTCGTTCGGTGGCGCGACCGGCCGCGATGGTGGAACCAGAGTGACGCCGATCGCCTGCTCAGTCCGCATCTGCGCCTCGCGGCGCTCTAGCTGATCGAGGGACTCCCATCGAGTCCGCTCGTCAGTGACGGGAAGGTTGTGATTGGTGAGGGCCGCGCGCATCTGGCCATCCAAGGTGAACGTCACCATCACCGGGCGACAGTTGCACTCGTAGAGATCCCTCTGGTGCTTACAGGCATTGACCGCTTCGGTGTAACTCCACGCGATGAGGAACGTCTCGCCATTGACCGCATCGTCGATGGAGCACACGAACCTCTGCGCCTCATCACTCCAGAGAAGCCATGCGTGCACGGTTGACGAGGAACGCGGGGGCAAGGGGTGGGAAGGGACGTAGCCCATTACGCATCGCCTCCCTTCGCCCCGCAGACAAACCGCGTTTTTAATCCGTGCTTCTCGCTCGTCGCGTTGAACTTCCGCGTGACGATATCAGCGAGATCGACGTTGAGCGCCATCGCCACGAGGTCGGCGCTGATGATGACGTCGGCGAGCTCGTCGACGACCGCCTGCAGATCGTTCGAACCGCCAACGATGCCGTGCTCGTGTCGAATGACCTTCTTGAGGGCATTGGCGAGCTCACCGACCTCTCCAGCGAGCTCCAGCACTGCGAAGGGGAGCCCCATGTCGACGCCGTGCGGGTTGAACTCCTTCGCCCTGGTGATGTTCGCTTGCCTGAGCGCAGCGAAGTCGCAGCAAGGACCGCGTCGCAGCGCGTCCTCGATGTCCTTGAGCTTCGCGGCCTCTTCGAAGTCCAAGCGATCGACGTTCGATCGCTTGAGTTCGACAACCTGATCGATGATCGCTTCGAGGGTGCCCTTCACGCGCCACCGCCAGTCTTCACAGGGCCAGATGTTGCCTTCGACTTTGGCTTCGGCTTCGGCTTTGACTCGCTCTTGGTCTTTCCCTTCGCTGTCACTTTCGACGCTGACTTGGCGGCGACAGCCTTCACCGGCTTCAACGCCTGCGCCTTCTTCAACTCCGCGACGCGTGCTGCGACGTAGTCCTTCCGCGGCTGGAGCGGCTCGACGCCGAGCGACTGCAGGAACGCAGCGCCAGGGTTGTCGGGGATCGTTTTTGCGAGTTCCTCACCAACCCGGTCTAGTCGGCTCCTATGGGTCCCCGGATAGGCGCGGACCTCAGCAATCTTCCTCTCTAGATCGAAAGTTCCAAGGAAGACGGATTCGATCGACTGTGCGAAGGCTTGAGGCTTCTTGGAGGCGGTGTATCCACGATCCAAACTGAGGATGCACGCGCACATCGCTGCGAACATCTGTCCGCCGTCGATTCGGTTGATGATCGCGAGCACGATCTCCTCTTGCTTGTCATTTTGAAGCGCGCGCCAGTCGGATTCGAGCTTCCAGACGTCCACTTTCTCGCTCGGTGACGGCTGCGAAGGCGCGTCCGCCTTCACCTTCGCTCGCGGATCCAGCTTCCGCTTGGCTGCTCGCTGGAGCACTTCCTCCTTGATGCCGGTGGGGAGGACAGCGCGGATCGCAGACACGGTGAGGTCGACTGTCGCGCCCTTGGCGGTGCGCTTCTCGATCTTCCCGACCGCACCAGTGATCGCCATCTCCGCCGCATTCGTCTTCTTCTCGAAGCAGCCTCGATCGCTGCAGTGAGCGACAGCGATTTCGAATGACGAACCTTCAAAGAGCAGCGGGTCGTTGTTGCTGTTGCTCGGGCAACCCGTGCACGTAGGGCAGCCACCGAATGCGACGTCAAGATCCCAAGGCACTTTGGCGAGCGACCGGATGTGAAAGCCGACGCGTCGCTCGACCTCATCGATGCTGAGCGGGGGCCTGGCGCCTGTCGCTGCGGCTTCGTGCGCGAGATCGTCGCGATCCTCGGCATTGCCGATCCTCGCGATCGCCCGAGCCTGGGGGATCGGCAGGAGTCCTGCCGCGACGAGCTTGCGAGCTTCACCCTCGAGGTCCGCGACATACGAGCGGTCGCGGACCCACGATTCGCTGCGGCCGAAGCACAGGGCCGCGCGTCGGACGTCGCCATCGCAATCGTCTAGGACGGTTGCGACCGCCATCGCCTCGTCGAGTGGGCCGAGGTCTGACCGCACGAGGTTCTCACAGGCGCGGATTTGTTCGACCGTGACGGTCTCGACGTCGAGCAGCTCGTTCGCCGCGATCTCGGTCCAACCCAATGATTGGGCTGCCGCGAACCGCCGGTGGCCGGCGACGAGAAGGAAGTGGTCCTCTGGTCCGTCGGCTCGGTCACGGACCGCAGTCACGACGACCGGGGAGATGAGACCGACCTGGGACATCGACTTGGCGAGGTCCTCGATATCGACCGACGATCGGTGGTTGAGCCCGTCGACCTTGATGCGATCAAGCGGGAGAGTGACCGGCCGGGAGAGCGGGGGAACGAACGGCACCGGCGGCGCGATCGAGGCCTCGGCGGTGGTGGCGTCGGCCGTGGGGGTTGCGGCGTGCTTCACGCGTTCCCCCTGGTCGCGAGCGACCCGAGAGCTGCGATGTGGTCGAACGCCTGCTCGATGTCTGGCGCGAGGCCGGCATCGGCGCGATCACGAGCGGAACCACGCTTCTTGGTGCGTTCTTCCGCACCTTTTGGAGTCGACTGCTGCGCCAGTGCTGCGCTCTCTGTGGGCGCTGCACTAACTCCATTACGTACAGTCGATTCAGAGTCGGCTAGTCGCGACTCATAATCGTCTAGACGAGGGTTCGAATCCCTCTCAGCCCATTGCGTTTTCTCGCCGGTAGACGGTGGCGGACGGTGCATATCTGCTTCCTCCTCATGGTGCTGCGCGTCATGCGCTGCACTCGGTTCATGGTGTTGTGGGCGTCCGACGGTTCCTGTGGCTTCCGTAGTCACTGCTGCGCCAGTGCTGCGCGGCTTGGCGACTCTTGCGGTCGATGACGCGTCGTAACCTCGGTCGATCGCGCGCGCCAGATCTTCATTGCTGAGGTGCGTGTAGTACTTCAGCGTCAGGTTGATGTCCTTGTGCCGCATCAGCCGCATGCACTCCTGCGGCTTCACGCCAGCACGCGCGAGCATCGTCCCGAAGGTGTGCCGCAACGCGTGGAAGTCGACCTTCCCGAGATCGGTCTCGATCGTGATCTTCGCCCGCTCCAGATCCGACGCGACGAACCCTGCCGGGTTCTTCTCGAGCAGCCCAGGCCAGAGCGGGCGCGACCGATCGCGACCCGACAACCACTTCCGCAGCGCGGGCAGCGCCTGCTTGTCCTTCGCGTGCTCCCCAGAAAGGAGCACCGTCGGGTGCTTGGCGTCGAGGAAGAACGACGCCGGAGTGAGCGACCCGCACTCAGCCTTCCGGAAGCCGGTCGCCAGGGCGCACACGTAGAGCATGGCCCGATCGGGCCCGCTGATCCCCTCGATGACTCCGGACGATTCAGCGGCCGCGATCAATCGACGCTGCTCCTCGGTCGACAGCGGGCGCCGCTTCACGCGCTCAAAACCGTCGGTCCTGAAGTGCGAGAAGTCCGCCAGCGGGTCGTGGGCGATCCGACCCTTCTTCCGCAGCCAGTTGGTGAAGTTCTTCACGTAGGCCCTGCGCAGGTTCAGCGTGCGCGGCGACCTGGTCGTCGGTCGTTCCTTCTTGATGGGCTTCGACTTCTTCGACGTCCTGACCTTCGCGCCTTCCTTCTGAACCTTCACCGGCTTCTTCACTGGCTCCGGGCGCATTGGGCGCAGTCGCAACTGCTCGAACAGTTCCTTCGTGCCCTCAAGCGTGATGTCTGTGATCTTCGTCCAACCAGCCATCGCGATCATCGCCTTGATGTCGACGAGCTTCCGGTTGATGTGCCTAGCGGTGAATCCGTGGGGATCGAGCCTGTTTGCCTTCGCGAAGTCCTCGAGGTGTTCAAGGATCGGGCGCTGGACATGGTCAGGCGCGTTACCGAATCCCGCTGCCGTCATCTCGCCGTCACGCAGCCACTGGCTCGCAATGTTCAGCGCGACAGACCTCGTCTTCGTCTTCGTCGACCGGCGCACCCAATCGCCAGCATCGCGTGAATAGGCCCACGCGTACCACGGTCCGCTCTCGCGGGTCTGCCAGATGCTGCCGACGCCACGGCCAACACGCTTCACGACGCCCTCGCCTTCCGCATGCGTGGCGTTGGTCGACCAGTGAGTGTTCCGCCCTTGGCGAGCCACTCCTCGAGGTCCTTCACCCACCAGATCGAGACTCGCTGCCGGCCTGAAGCGTCCATCACCGAGATCCGCGGCTTCGGGGCGTCGCCGTCGCGACTCATCGTAGAGAACTTCTTCGCGCTCAGACCCACCGCCTTCGCCGCATCATCGAGGCGCAGCCCGATCGGAGCGACAGTCGTCACCGAAGCGAGGGTCGTTTGAGCGGCCGCACTCGTCATGATCGCCACCTGTGCTCCGCATCCATCGCCTCCGCCATCGTCTCGCTCTTGGTGTACTGCTCGGCGAGCTCGCGATCAGCGAGCCGCAGCCGCGGCCAGGGCCCATCCGCTGGCAACTCACCGTCGAGCACCTCCACCTGGACGCGCCACGTCAGCCACGCACCACGGTCGCGGTATCGAACCGTGGCCACACGCTGCATCTCGACTCGACCATCTTCATCACGCGTGTTCACGAGATCGATCACGCGGATGCGACCGACGCACGCAAGGGACCCCTTGCTCGTGATCACGCAGACAACGTCGCCACTCTTTGGCGTCCAAGCTCGCTTGTTCGGTCGGTGTCGTGGGCTGCTGATGGGCATGGGGGGGATGCCTTCCGGCCGGTGGCGTCAGCGACTGTGGTCAGGAGTTGATGCGAAACTTGCTGCGTGCGGAGTCCTGCGTTATGTAGAGCGCGACGATGGTCGGGAGTGTCGCCACAACCTTGACTCGTCCGGCGGGCGCGTCACGCCATCGCAGTGCCTCCGCCTGGACTGCGGCCCGCCACGCGATGCGAACCGCTGCAGGCGCCGCCTGATACTCGGCCCAGTTCCGCTGTGCGGTCACGACTGGCGTGCCCATCCTCCGCGCGACCTCAACTAGGCTTGGTTGGAGCGTGTCGCTCGTCGAAGTGCGCATCGCCCCCAACACCAGCCGCCTCCGCTTGAGGGCAGGTAGCCCATCGCCGGCACGGCCGACGAGCTGCGACGTCGAGAGTCCAACCATCCGCATCGCGACGTCGAAGACTTCGCCGACGCTGATCGGCGCGCCCGGGTCGCGACAACTGACCTCATCCAAGAGCCGCGCCTCCGCCATCGTCATGTACTCCGCACCTCGCTGGGGGCTGAGTCCTTTCGTCCGTCGCTTCGGCGACCTCTGTCGCCCAGCGGTTGGATCCTTGGCGCTGGCAACGGCGGTGATCTCTTTAGCCATGGGTGGTTTCCGTTGCGGTGTCGGCTGCTGGTCTCGGTCCCGGTCCACCATCCAAGCGTTGGATCGCGACGCATCTCGGTGCGTCGATACCCATCCGCGCTTGTTGCCGGTTGGCGCTGCGGACGTGAATCTCGATGCGGGTCGCGGTAGTGCTCGCTGGCACATCAATCGCCACGCTCTCACCCGGCCGTCTTGTGATCATCAGCACGGCCCACTCGCCTTCCGCTCGATAGCGTCGATCGCGAACCACTGCGCCTGCACCTGGCTCCGCGACACGAACATCCCGACCTCCGCTCTTGATCGGTGCGACATCTCTTCGAAGACATCATCAGACGCCGGTCGCGTCGCTCGCTCGCGCTCGACCCAGCCACGGATCCTCGCCGCACGCGTTCGCATCGGATGACGACCACGCTTCTTCACGCGCGCCTCCCGCTCGTCACCAGCGACGCTTCCGAGAGGACCCGCTGGATCGCTGACGCGACATCAATCGGCGAAACGCGGGCGGAGAGGTCCGTCGACGCTCGGCTTGCGAGCTCCGCGATGGGGTTGGTCAAGAGGAGCGATGGTTCGGCCGCGTGCGCCCACATCGCCCAGGCGTAGACCGTCGCCTTCGACGCAGCTCGCTGATCTGAGCTCGCAGCCGGTTCAGGCTTCTCCGCCGGCAGCGATGCCTCTGGACACCATTCGAGTGCGATCGCCGCGGCCGAGCACGCAGCCATCAGCAGGCCGAAGCCAAACGTCGCTGCGCCGAGCAGGCCGTACTTCACGGAGACAATGATGAGCGGCGCGACGACGAGCGTCATCGCGAGAAGCACGCCGCGGTTCGTAGCGCCGGACCGAGAACCTGCGGCCAGTGTGCGAGCGGCAGGCGTCGAGATGGTTGTGGCTGCGTCCATGCAGATGCTCCGGGTTGAGGCGAATCGAGGCTTGAAAGAGCGTGCGGGTGAGCGATCACGCGCACGCCCGAAGGAGAAAAGGAGGGGTCGGGATCGGAGTCAGAAGTGCCGGACGGGCGTGGGCGGCACCGCCCGGCAGCAGAGAGGTTCGGGAAGGTGGGAGGTTCAGGCAGCGAGCTGACGGCGACGCGCCGGCTTGGTGCTGGAGCGTGGGGTAGATCGTTGCTTTTGAATTGGGCGGTCGTCAGACTGAGCTGAGTTGCCAAGGGACGGAGACGCGGGATCTGCTTCGCGGAGTTCTTGCTCCTGCTGCTCACGGTTGAGCCTGGAAAACCGGCCCAACCACCGCTCAAACATCTCGTAGTGGAAGTAGCGATGGACATCAGCGAGCTCGCTGAACCTGCGAGCATCAGTTGCATTCACC
>JAQSCR010000524.1 GCA_029945495.1 Pseudolabrys sp.
TCGAAGGCCAGCGTCTTGATCGGGATCAGCGCCTGGTCGTGATACATGCACATCGCGACGTCGTAGGTCGCGCGCGCGCGCTCGTGGAACATGGTGTCGGCCGGCAACGGCCCGACCGCGTCAATGCCCTCGGCGTGCAACTGCGCGACGGCCGGCGCGACGATCGTCAGGTCTTCCTCGCCGAGCATGCCGTCTTCGCCGGCATGCGGATTGAGCCCGGCGACGGCAATGCGCGGCCGCGTTATGCCGAAACGACGGCTGAGATCGTGCGCGACGATGCGGCCGGTCTCGACAATGAGCTGGGTGGTGAGCTGGCTGACCACGTCCTTGAGCGGCAGATGGATGGTCACCGGCACGACGGCGAGTTCGTTCGACCATAGCAGCATCACCGGGCGATAGCTTTTGCCGGTGGCTTCTTCCGCGAGCTTCGCCAGATATTCCGTGTGGCCCGGCTCGGCTAAGCCGCCGCGATACAGCACGCTCTTGGCGATGGGATTGGTGACGACGCCGGACGCGCGGCCGGCCATGACGTCGGCGACCGCCTGGCGGATCGAAGCGATCGCCGCCGGCGCGCTGCTGTCGTCGGGCTGGCCGGGCAGGGCCGTGATCTTGAGATCGAGGGCGACGACGGGCAAGGCCCGCGCGAAAGTCTCGTTGGCTTGCGCCGGCGCAATCGCTGCCACCGGCACGTCGAGGCCGAGCGCCGCGGCGCGTTGCCGATAAAATGCCGGATCGCCGATGACATAAAACGGCGGCAGGTCGAGTTCAACGCGGCGCTTCCAGACAGCCAGCGTCAGATCGGGGCCGATGCCGGCCGGCTCACCGAGCGTCAAGACGAGAGGAGGGTCGCCGGCGGCGTTCATTTGTATTCGATCATCGCCTGTCGGCGAATTTCTTCCAGATATTTCTTCGACTCGGCCTCGAAGCGCGACGTGAAAATCTTCTCGCGCAGTTCACGCTTGGCCGGCGACTCGGCGGTGGTTTCCTTCTTGTCGCAGAGCGCAAACATCTGCAGGCCCTGCGGCGTGACGTCCGGCGAGCTCAGCCGGCCGACTTCCAGCTTGGCTAGCAAGTCGCGGAACGGCTCCGGCAGATCGGCCGAGCTTTTCGTGACCGGTTCGCGCACCGCGACGTCGCGCAGCGCGCGCGCCAGCGCCAGGCCCGCTTTGCAGGACTGGAAGCGGCCGCGCAGATTTTCCGCCATCTGGCGCTTGCCGTCGATAACGGCCGGGCTCGATCCATTGGGAACGATGATGGTCACCGGGTAGAGCGTGTAAACGTAGCCGACCGTGTTTTCGGATTGATTGCTGGAGCGCAGCACGTTCGCCACATCGGCGTCGCCGACCTGCAGCGAACTGCCGTAGCGGCCGCGCACCAGTTGGCTCCAGGTCATCTCGGCGCGGAGGCGGGCTTTGACCGCGTTGGCCGAAATACCGCCATTGTCGAGCACCTGCGCGAATTGCTGCGGAGAAATGCGCTGGCGTGTCGCCATGGTATTGAACGCGGCATCGACGTCCGCGTCGGTCACCTCGAGCCCATAGCTGCGGGCTTTGGCGATCTTGAGACGGTCGTCGATCAATTCCTGGATGGCCTGCTCGCGGGTCGCCGTCGTCTTCGTCTTCGACGACAGCGTCATCAGCTTGGCGCGCTGGCGAATATCCAGTTCGGTGATCGGCGAGCCGTTGGCGATGACCACCACTTGCGCCGATGCCATCGCCGGCGCCAGCAGGCTTGCGGCGATGATGGCGCTCGCGATGAAATTCCGAAGCGGTCGACGTTTCACGTTCATCCCTGCCATCGCTCGATCCATTGCATCCGCTTTTTTAGACGGCGCGGGCGGCCGCGCGCCCATATCAGGGCTGGCTGGCGTTGCCGACCGTCTGGCTCACCGAGGTTCCGCCGATGGTGCGCAGGCTCAACTGCAGCATGATCTGGTGATTGGCCGACACATTTCCACTGTATGTATAACTTGTAATGTAATTCAGGGCCAAGATGAGGCAGTCGTCGATATAACCGAGGCCGACGCGGGTCGAGGAGAATTTTTCGGCGTTGAGATCGTAGAGTGCCGAGCCCAGCAGCACCCAATTGGCGTCGATCTTGTACTGGCCGGAGGCAAGGATGCCCTGGCGCCGGCTCAGGAAGCCGATTTCAGGTTGTGCGGCATATTCGCCATACAGCAGCAGCGCGTTCCAGCGGTCGAAATTGGCGCTGGTTTCCAGCTCCATGCGCTTGACCGAGAAGCCGTCTTCGGCAAAGCGGAAGCGCGAGGTGAATTTGTAGGTGCTGTTGGGCTGGTAGGAAGCCCGCGCCACATAGTCGGAACGGCGGGTGTCGAGGCCGCTGTCCAGGCCGGTATTGCTGGCGTCGCCGACCGCAAACGAGTTCTGGCCGAACAGGCTGTAGGACTGGCCGAACAGCATGTTGACGAAGCCGCCCTGATTGAACTGGGTGGTGTATTGCAGGCCGTAATTGGCACGGCTGCCGCCCTCGACACGGTCCCAGCCCGAGAACTTGTCGACACGGAACAGGTTGCTGTCGTCGAACACCAGGGTCTGGGCGTCTTCGTTCGGCCAGCGCCCGATCTGGGTCTCGTTCGGCCGCACGATGATCTGCGCGATCGGCTCGATGGTGTTGGTGCCCCAGGACTGCACGTTGATGAACGGGTAGCGGTATTCCATGCCGACGGTCGGCATGGCGCGCACCAGGTTGCTGTCGCCGGTATTGATGTAGTTGCCGACGTTGGCGTCGTTCTTGACCGAGATCGAGGCCGTGTCGGCGCGCATCGACACGAACGGGGTGAATACCTGGCCGAATTTATCGGTGACGCTGCGGCGCCAGTCGGCCTGCGTTGAAAAGCGGCTGAAGGTGCCGGGAGCGCCGCGCAGCAGGCAGTTGGCCGGTGATTTCGCGGCCGGGTCGCCGGTGACGCAATTGCCGCTGGTGAAGGCGTTGGTGGTGATGGCGTCGAAGTTGGCCTGCGTGCGAGTCAGGCTGGTGAAATTCATCTTGTAGCCAAGCTCGCCGCCCAGGATCGGATGGTCGAACGTGTATTTGTAATCGATGACCGGGTGCACCACCGGAATCTGGGCCTGCGAGTCCGATTCCGAAAAGCCGAGATAATAGATGCTGCGGATGTCGAAATAGCTGCGGTTGCCTTTGCCGGTCAGATAAAGCTGCGAGACGCCTTCGGCCGCGCTGCTTTTCAACGGATCGACGATGGCATACCGCGAAATTCGCGGGTTGTAGTCCTGCAGGAAGGTGCGATCCGACACCATCAGGGCGTCCCAGCCCCATATCCACTTATTGTTGATGGCGAACTGGCCGCTGGATTCGACTTCGCCGCGCAGGTCGCGATAGCCCGGCGTTCTGGTGCCGTCGTCGCGCTGAAAGGCGCTCTTGTCGGCCTGCTTGAGGCCAGCGGCGCGGATCGAATAGGCGCCGTTGATCAGGCGTTGCCGGAATTCGCCCTGCAACATCAAGCCCTGTTTGGTAGTGTACATCGGCTCGAACGTGGCGTCGTAGTCCGGCGCCAGTGCCCAATAGTACGGCACGTCAATGGCGGCGCCGTAATTTGAACCGGACCGCACCGACGGCATCAACATGCCGGTCTTACGCTTGACGGTCGGGTCGGGCGCGGAAAAGTACGGCATCCAGGCGAGCGGCGTGCCGTAGAATTCGATGCGCGCGTCCTCGAAGTACATCATCTTCTCGCCCTGGTCATGGACGATGCGGGCGGCCTTGACCTGCCACAGCGGCGGCTTCTTCGGATCGTCCTTGCAAGGCTGACAGGCGGTGTACACGCCGTTATGAAAGACAGTGTAATTGCCGCTCGAGCGTTCGGCGCGGGCCGCCGCCATGCGGGTCTGATCGGGGCTGTCGAGCCGCAGCGAGTCGACAAAGCCGTCGCGGTAATCGTCGGCCAGATCCATGATCTCGCCGTAGGTGACCTTGCCGTCCTCTTCGGTCAGCCGGACATTGCCTTCGGCGTGCAGGCGCTTGCTGGTCTGGTCGTAGATGACCTTGTCGGCCTCCAGCGTCGAGCCGCCATAATAGATCTGCACGCCGCCGACCGCGGAAACGCGATGATTGGTGTAGTCGTAATTGATCTCGGCCGCCTGGACGAGCATCTGCTTCTGGCCGGACTTGTCGTTGTCGACTTTGACCGTTTTTTTGATCGGCGGCGGCAGCGGCGGAAAGGTCAGCTCCTGGGCCATAGCCGGCGCGAGCGCACTCGTGCCGCCGCAAGCCAGCAGGGCAAGGACGGCAACAACTCTGGCGGCGCTTCCGGGCTTAAGCTTTGGCAGCTTAAACCCTGGCGCTGGTGGACGCGTGCAGGAGCGCACCGCCATCACCCGTCCTCCTGGTACAACAACGCAATAAACCCGGTTAGGCCGCCTGCGACAACAGGCAGCCATGCCGCTGCCACCGGGTGCATCAGCTCGGCCTTGCTCAGATCCTCAGTCACCTTCTGCAAAATATAAAGCAGAAAGCCGGCGGCGACGCCACTTAAAACCATCTTTTGCACCCCGCCGAACCGAAAGAAACGTAAACTAACAGCGGCGGCAAGGAGAACCATGGCGGCCAGGAAAAAAGGCCGGGCGAGAAGCTTTTGGAATTGCAATCTATAGCCTGCGGCGACCAGACCGGCGTGCTCGGCGATCTTGATATACAGAGGCAGCTCCCAGAATGGCACAGTTTCTGGCGTGGCAAATCTTTCCCGTACTTGCTCAGGCGTCAGGTTGGTCTTGAGGCTGAACTCAGGAAGGTCCAGCGGCAGCGCCCGTGCCTCGTAAACGCGGGCGTCCTTGAGCCGCCAGACCCCGGGCTCCAAAACCGCGGCGCGCGATTCGATGCGCTGCTTGAAGCGGCCGGCCTGGTCAAAGGTGAAGGCAGTCACGCCGGCAAGCGAGACACCCTGGTCGCGGCTCGATTTGGCGTTGATGATGGCCTGGCCGTCCTCGTTACGCTGGCTCGCCCAGAAGGGGCCGCCGCCGCCGCGCAAGCCGGCGGCGTCCTCGCCGAACAGCTCGGCCGCGAAGCGCTTGGAGCGTTCCTGCAGCACGGCGGAGACCGGATTGTAGACGGTGGTCGCGAACACGCCGAACAGGAAGGCCACCACCAGCGCCGGCGAGACGAACTGCCAGGCCGACATGCCGGCAGCGCGGGCGACCACCAGTTCCAGCCGCCGGGAAAAATTCAGATAGCAGGACATCGCGCCGATCAGCACGCAGAACGGTAGAATGCGTTCGGTCACCTGCGGCACGCGGTACAGCGACGTCTTCGCCACCAGGACAGCCGAGACGTTCGGCAGGTCGGAGGCGCGGCGCATCAGTTCGATATAGTCGAGCAGCGCGACCAGAACGAAGATGCCGATGAACACCAGCAGCACTGAGTTGAGAAAGCGCAGCCCGAAGTAGCGCGCGATTTTTCCGCCGATGATGTTCATGGCGTTGCGAAACGCTGGGCGATGCGCGCGGTGAGCGCGTTCAGCCAATTGGTCAGGAAAGCGGGCGGCTCGATGATCAGGCCGCGTTGAATGACGAACAGGCCGCCGCCCAAGGCGATGGCGAAGCCGACATATTGCAGCGCCAGCATCCACGGCGCGTTGGCGCCGAACACGGTCGAGGCAAAGCCGATCAGCCGCAACAGCGCCACGCCGCCGATGGCGCCAATCATCGACAGCGTCCGGCTCTGCCGATTGGTGCGCGGCGCCCCCAAATAGGCAAAGGCGATCACCATGAAGGCGATCGGATAGAGCGGCGCGACCAGGCGGTCATGCAATTCGGCGCGGAACTGGCCGGGCTGCTCGATATAGAACTGATCCTTCGGATCGGGGAATAACAACTGCCAGAGATAGCGCTCGCGGATCGAATATTTCACCGCCTGGCCGGCGCCGGCGAACTGCGAAAGATCGAACGCGTAACGGTCGAAGACGACCATCGTCGGATCGACTTTGCCGATCTCCTGGCGTTGCACCAGGCCCTTCTGCAGCACCAGGAACGTGCCGTTGTCGTTGTCGAGCAACTCGCCGGTCTCCGCCAGCACCGTGATGCGCTCGTTCGGATTGCGCCGGTCGTCGAGGAAAATGCCGACCAACTGGCCGTTGCGTTGGCGCTCGCGAATATGGAGCGTGACATTGGTTTGGATCGAAGTGAAGCGGCCGGGCTGGACGATGGTGCTGACCACATTGGCGCGCACTTCGGTGAGCCAGTCACGCAGCATACGCAAACCCTTGGGCGCGAAATAAGCGCTGATCGCCATCACCATGATCGACACCACGATCGCCACCGACATGAAGGCGCGGAACAGGAACCACGGCGACATGCCGGCCGCGTTCATGACGATGATCTCGGAATCGGTCGATAGTTTGTTGAGAGTGTGCGCGGCCGCGATCAGAAGCGCGATCGGTGCGATCACCAGCACCAGGAGCGGAACGATAAGCCCGGTGATGCCGACGAACACCAGGATGGTCTGTCCCTGGCTGGTCATCAGGTCGATGTCGCGCAATGCCTGGGTGACCCAGATCACCGCGGTGAGGCTGATCAGCACAAGCAGAAACGCACCGAAGGTGGTGCGGAAAATATATTGGCTGATAGACCCCATCCGCGGTGTCGTTCCCGTCAAACAGCTTGCCCCTCAACCGGCGCGCGGCTGATCCAGCATGCGCCGGTGCCGCGGCCGGCACCCCACCGAAAGCCGCGGCGAAAGCAATCGTAAACCTTACCCTTATTAGGTTTACCTTGATCTCTTCACAAAATGGCCCTGCAAAGGCAAAGCCGTTGATCATGCACAATAAAAGGTAAACGGCGCGGGTTCCCGCGCAGTGCCGGAAGCAAGCCTGCTGGGCTCGATTCTGGCAAGAAAATACCGGCCGCCGCCCGTGGATTTGGCCGGCCCGCCTGGCAGGCCGCCCGGTCTATCGAAAACCCCCATCCGACGGGGTAGGAGGGCTTTGCAGAAGGCCCGGCGGCGCGCCATAAGGACGCCAGACTTAGCCGCCTATTTTCCAGAAAAAGGACGACATTCCATGGCCGACGCCCCCAAGCTCGGATTTGGCCCTTTCACCGCCCCGCGAAGCGGTATTCTGGTGGTGTTCTGTGACAACGGGCTCAAATTCGGCCCGGCCACCGCCAAGACCCTGGGGTCGGCCACTGGCCTGGTCGCTCGCGCCGCCAAGGCCGAGCGCTTCACCGGCAAGAACGGCAAATCCCTCGATCTGATCATGCCGGAGGGGCTGAAAGTCGACCGCCTGACGGTGATCGGCGTCGGCAAGGCCGCCGACCTCAAGGCAAGCGACGTCGTCAAACTCGGCGGCGCCGCCATGGGCAAGGTTCCGGCCGGCGCCAGCGAGGCGACGGTGTTTGCCGAATTGCCGGCGGGCGCGATGAATCCCGAGCAGGCGGCCGATCTCGCGCAAGGAGTGCTGCTGCGCGCCTATGCCTTCGATCGCTACAAGACCAAGCGCAAAGAAGATGACAAGCCGCCGGCCAAGCGCGGCGTCACGATTGCCACCGGCGACGTCGCGGCGGCGCGCAAGGCCTATGTTGCGCGCGAGGCGATTGCCGGCGGCGTGGTGATGGCGCGCGATCTGGTCAATGAGCCGGCCAACATTCTCTACCCGGAAGAATTCGCCCGCCGCGCGCAGGCGCTCAAGAAGGTCGGCGTCAAAGTCGAGGTGCTCGACGTCAAGGCGATGACCAAGCTCGGCATGGGCGCACTGCTCGGCGTCGGCCAGGGCTCGCGGCGTGACAGCCGCACGGTGGTGATGCGCTGGGACGGCGGCAAAAAGGGCGACGCGCCGCTGGCCTTCATCGGCAAGGGCGTCTGCTTCGACACCGGCGGCATCTCGATCAAGCCGGCGTCCGGCATGGAAGACATGAAAGGCGACATGGCGGGCGCGGCCTGCGTCGTCGGTTTGATGCAGGCGCTCGCAGCGCGCAAGGCCAAGGTCAACGCGGTCGGCGTCATCGGCGTGGTCGAGAACATGCCGGACGGTAATGCGCAGCGGCCGGGCGATATCGTCACGTCGATGTCCGGGCAGACCATCGAGATCATCAACACCGACGCCGAAGGCCGGCTCGTCTTGGCCGACGTGCTCTGGTACACGGCCAAGCGTTTCAAGCCGAAATTCATGATCGATCTGGCGACCTTGACCGGCGCGATCATCGTCGCGCTCGGCCAGGAATATGCCGGCATGTTCGCCAACAACGACGAACTCAGTCACCGCCTGCATCTCGCCGGCGAAGCGACCGACGAGAAAGTGTGGCGCATGCCGCTGTCGCCGTTCTACGACAAGATGATCGATTCAAAATTCGCCGACATGAAGAACACCGGCGGCTCACGCTGGGGCGGCGCGATCACCGCCGCGCAGTTCATCCAGCGCTTCGTCGCCGACAAGACGCCGTGGGCGCATCTCGACATCGCCGGCACCGGCATGGATTCGCGAGCGAGCGATATCAACAAGAGCTGGGGCTCGGGCTGGGGCGTGCGGCTTTTGGATAGACTGGTGGCGGATCATTACGAGAAGTGAGGGCGGTCTCTAAACGCCGGGTGTCGCCGTGACCGAAGTTCTCTTCTATCACCTGCAGGGCCAAAAGCTGGAAGGCGTGCTGACGCCGCTTCTGGAGAAGTCGCTCGAGCGCGGCTGGAAGGTGATCGTGCAGGGCACATCGGAAGAGCGTATCGACGCGCTCGACGCGCATCTGTGGACTTATGCCGATGACGGCTTTCTGCCGCACGGCACCTGGCGCGAACCCGACAGCGCGACCCAGCCGGTGCTGCTGACGTTGACTGACAGCAACCCGAACGCGGCGACGGTGCGCTTCCTGATCGAAGGCGCCGGCCTGCCGGCCGACGCCGAGGCGTACCAACGTATCGTCCTGGTGTTCAACGGCGACGACGATGAGGCGGTCGCCGCCGCGCGCGTGCATTGGGCCGCCGCCAAGGCGAAGGGTTTCGAGGCGACTTATTGGCAGCTGGGCGAGCAGGGCCGCTGGGTCAAGAAGGCCTGACGGGCGCTGCGGGCGCCATCCAAATGTCGGCCAATGGCCGAGCCGGCCGCGCGTCCCACCGGCGGTTCCCGCTCGGTCGCCTCCTTACGCCCTTGCCCAGTGCCATTGTGATGACGCAAAATAGGTCTTAAGGGACAAGACGATAGACATGTCCGGGGGAAGTCGTTTTGCCACGTAGCCGCGTATTTTCAAGTTTCGCTGTTGCCGTCCTGCTGGCCGCGGCCACCGCCGGCTGTTCCGGCAGCGTGACCGATGGCATGAAGAGCGGTGAATGGTTCTCCAAGCCGTTCAACGTCGGCGCCCGCGCCGATGGCTCCGGCGCTTCGGTCACCGGCAAGAATTTTGATCTTGGTCCAAAAGGGCCGGTGCCGGCCGAGGAACTGGTCGGCACTGACGGCCGCTGCTTTGCGCCGGCGACGGCGGAAGCGCCGGCCGCGCCGCAGCCACCGGCGGAGCCTGCCGTCGGCTCGATGGCCGGCGATCTGGCCGGTTCGCCGATGCCGGCCGGCGCGCCCGCGCCAGTCGAGACCGATCCGGGCACGCCGCAGATGGTCGGCGGCATCGCGCTCGGCATGACCGAATGCGACGCGGTGCGGCGCGCCGGCACCCCGGCCAACGTCAGCATCGGCGCTAGCGACAACAACGACCGAAAAGTTGTGCTGACCTATCTCGCCGGGCCGTGGCCAGGCATCTACACATTTTCGTCCGGCCGGCTGAAGGACATCAACGCCGCGCCGGTGCAGCCGAAACCCGCCAAGCCCGTGGCAAAAAAGAAAGCGGCGAAGACGGCGGCTAAACCGGCGTCTAAGCCCGCGGCGAAGCCGAGAGCCGCGCCGCCGGTCCAGATTCGATAGACCTTCTAGAGCCGGAGCTACGCCGTCGCGAGCGCGCG
>JAQSCR010000525.1 GCA_029945495.1 Pseudolabrys sp.
TCGACGCCGGTCAATACGATCTCGCGATAGCCGTTGCCGGTCAGCCGCCGCGCCTGCGCGACCACGTCGGCAACCGGCAGCGAGCGAGAATTGCCGCGACCGAACGGAATGATACAGAAGGTGCAGCGATGGTCGCAGCCGTTCTGCACCTGCACGAAAGCGCGGGTGTGGCCGTCGATATGATCGACGTCCTGCGCCGCTAGCGTCTTTACCGCCATGATGTCGCCGACGGCGACGCGCGCTTCTCCCGACCATGCCCGCGCATCGAGCTTTTCTTCATTGCCGAGCACGCGGTCGACTTCCGGCATCGCGGCGAAAGTCTCAGGCTCGGATTGCGCCGCGCAGCCGGTGACGATAATGCGCGCGTCGGGCTTTTCGCGCCTAATGCGGCGGATGTTCTGGCGCGCCTGCTTGACCGCTTCCGACGTCACCGCGCAGGTGTTGACGATAACGGCATTGTCGATGCCGGCGCCGGCCGCCTCGCGGCGGATGACTTCCTGCTCGGCGATATTGAGCCGGCAGCCGAAGGTGACGATATCGAGACTCACGGCGCCGGCGCCTTATCGAACAGCTTCGGATCGAACGTGCCGGCAAACTCGAACGCCACCGGCCCGGTCATCAGCACATGATCGTCATCTCGCCACTCAATCGTCAGTTCGCCGCCCGGCAGCGTGATCTTCAATTTGCGCTCGGTGCGCTTGAGGCGCGCCGCGGCGACAGCGGCAGCGCAAGCCGCGGAGCCGCACGCCTTGGTCAGGCCTGCGCCGCGTTCCCAGGTGCGAATGACGATGTGCTCGCGCGACACGATATGCGCCAAAGTGATGTTGGCGCGATCGGGAAAGATCGGATGATATTCCAGCAAAGGCCCGAAGCGCGCGAGATCGTAGGCGTTGACGTCGTCGACCCAGAAGATCGCGTGCGGATTGCCCATGTTCACCACCGACGGCGAATGCAGCACCGGCTTGTCGATCGGACCGATCTGCAATTCGATGGCGCGGGTGTCGCGGAATTCCTCGGCCAGCGGAATCTCGTTCCAGGCAAAGCGCGGTCTGCCCATGTCGACGGTGAACAGGCCGTCGTCGCCCTTCCAGCAATTGAGAATGCCGGCCTTGGTCTCAAACGTCAGCGCACTCTTGCCGCTGGCGTCGGCCACGATGGAGGCGACGCAGCGCATGCCGTTGCCGCACGCGCCGGCTTCGGAGCCGTCATTGTTGTAGATGCGGATGAAGGCGTCGGTGCCGGGGGTGCGCGGCGGATACAGCGCCATCAGTTGGTCGTAAGGCGCGCCTTGCGGGCTCGCCGCCGCGCGCGCCTCGTCGGCGCCGATCGCCGGGGGCTTTGACGCGCCATGGCGCAGGTCGACAACGACGATTTCGTTGCCGATCCCGTTCATCTTGACGAAAGCCTGATTGGCGAGCACGCCCATGAAATGACTGCGATTTGAGGACCTGAGCCCCTGCCCGGGTTCCGCCTGTTTTATATGGCGAATGATCGCCGATTGGCTAGTGCCGCCGATTTGAAGTTCCTGTATCCCTTGCAGTAACCTCGTTCAGGAACTTCAAATCGAAAGCGGCACTAGAATCGTATAGCTTGCCTAGTGCCCCATTGCTTCCGAAGTTCGTACCCACAACTTCGGCGACGTACGACGAACTTCGGAAGCGGGGCACTAGTTGCCGTGGTAAAACTAGCGCAAATGCCGGCGAATCGTGAATGACGGAGATCCTTAATGTCAAAACCGCGCTGTTGTTTGCGCCTCGCGGTGCCGATCGCCATGAGCATTGGTCTGATCCTTGCGGCCGCCGCCAGCCCGGCGCTCGCGCAAGGCGCCGCCGCGCCCCCGGTTCTCAATCTCGACAAAGGCCCTTTGGGTCCGCCCGCGCCGTCGCCGCTGAAGCCCGGCGACGCCTTCGGCGAGACGGTAACGCTACCGGAGCGCACTATCGTCTTCATGAAGGGCCATACCAACTGGGATGCCGCCTTCGACACGCTGACCGACGCCTTCAAGTCGCTCAACGAGTATCTCGACAAGCAGGGCATCAAGCCGAACGGCCCGTTCATCACCATCTATACCCAGACCGACGATACCGGCTTTTCGTTCCAGGCCGCGGCGCCGGTGGCGAGCGCGCCGGCCAACCCGCCCAAGGGCGATATCGCGGTGGGGACGGCGCCGGGCGGCAAGGCACTCAAATTCGTGCATCGCGGCTCCTACGACGCGATGGATTCGACCTATGAGGCCATCACCAATTATCTCGACGACAAGCAGTTGGAAGCCAAGGACCTGTTCATCGAGGAATACACCACCGACCCGGTGAAGACCGACCCGAACAGTCTGGTGATCAACGTATTTGTGCCGATTAAATAGTATTCCGCCTCATCCCGAGGAGCATTGCGGAGCAATGCGTCTCGAAGGATTGGGGCCGAGAAGGATGTCAAACATGCTGCGTTATTTGTCTGCTTTACTCATCATCGCGGCGGCAACGCTCGCCGTGTTGCCGGCGCAGGCCGCCGACAAGCTGTTGACCGTAACCGGCGAGGCGACCGTCGCGGTCGCGCCCGACGCCGCGGTGATCCGCATCGGCGTCACCAGCAGCGCCAAGACCGCGCGCGAGGCCAGCGAGGCCAATGCCAAACAGATGACCTCGGTCATGGCCGCCATCAAAGAGACCGGCATTGCCGACCGCGACGTGCAGACTTCGCGGCTGTCGCTGCAGCCGCAATACGACCCGAACAAGAGCGGCACCGCGCGCCTCCAGGGTTTCCAGGTCACCAACCAGCTCACCATCAAAATTCGTGACATCGACAAAATGCCGGCAATCCTCGATCGCGCCATCGCCGCCGGCGCCAACGAAATGTCGGGCATCGAGTTCATCGTCTCCGAGCAGTCCAAGCTCCTGGACCAGGCGCGCGACGACGCCATCGCCGACGGCCGCCGCAAGGCCGAGCTTTACGCCAAGGCCGCCGGCGTCAGGGTCGGCCAGGTGATCGCCATCGCCGAGGAGGGCTCCAGCCCGCCGGCGCGGCCGATGGTGCAGGCGATGCGGGCCGGCGCGGTGCCGGTTGCCCCCGGCGAGCAGATGCTGCGCGCCTCGGTGAGCGTGACTTACGCGATAATCCCTTGATATTAAGAGACTTACTTGCCCTGACGTAACAGGTAGATTTAGGCTAGTATTGGATTTGGCGTCCTTTTAAGGGGCCAATGAAATGCGCAATCTAATCGCTTTGTGCGCGGGGCTGATGGTGGCGACGGTTCTGTTGGCCACAACGGCTGCAGTGTCGGCTGACGAACGCGTCACATTCGACAGCGCACGCTATCTGGTCGGCTCGTTGCAGCAAAAGCTGGAGCGCGAACGTGGCGAACCGATCAAGCGCGCGCCGGCCGAAACCATTCAGGGCTATCTGTCGAAGCCTGCCGGCGCGGGCCCGTTCCCGGCGGTGGTGGACCTTCATGGGTGCGGCGGGCTGAGGGCGACAAAGCGCATGTCCGCCGGCGAGCAGTTTACCGGTTGGGGCTATGTCACGCTGGTGGTGGACAGCTTCACGACGCGCGGGATCAAAAACGCCTGCACGGGTGGACCAAGCGGCTCCCGGGAAGCGGACGCAATGGGCGCACTGATCTACCTGTCGAAGCTGCCTTTCGTCGATCCTAAACGGGTTGCCGTGGTTGGATATTCTCAGGGCGGCATGGCTGCACTCGAAATCGCTTCGGTCCGGCCCTTTGATCTTTTCGAGATGCCCAGGGAGCTGAAATTCAAGGCCGCGGTGGCTTACTATCCGCTGTGCAGTGCCGCCGCCGATGAACTCGCAATCCCAACGGTCATCTTCATTGGGGCAGCCGACGATTGGGCGCCGCCGGCCGAGTGCAAAAACTTCATGCGGCGGCGGGACGGCAAAGGCGCGCCGGTCACATTGATCGAGTATCCGGGCGCCTATCATGATTTCGACATTCCGGGCGTCGGCGACGGAATGCGATATTTCGGCCATTGGCTGCAATACGATGCCGCCGCCGATGCGCACTCCAGGGCAGCCATGCGCGATTTTTTGACACGAGAATTATCTAACTAAATCAATCAGGTAGTTAACGGAGTCTGGCGGGGGCCGGTGTGATGTCGCCTTGACTTGGCCACACGCCGCCCCTAGGTTCCGGCCGTTCTCGATAGAGACAGATTACTAATTCGCCGCCCGGCCCTTTGAGACCGGAGGCCACCGCCCGACAGCGCATTGCGCCCTCGGGCGTTAAGTCGTTTGTGTTGCAGCTAACCGGGATTTCGATGTTCGACTCACTGTCGGAAAAATTAGGCGGCATTCTCGACAAGCTCACCCGCCGCGGTGCGCTACGCGAAGCCGACGTCGACGAGGCGATGCGCGAAGTTCGCCGCGCGCTGCTGGAAGCCGACGTCGCGCTCGATGTCGCGCGCGCATTCACCGACAACGTCAAAAAGCAGGCGGTCGGCGTCGAAGTCGTCAAGTCGGTGACGCCCGGCCAGATGGTGGTCAAGATCGTGCACGACCAGCTGGTCGCCACGCTGGGCGCTGAAGCGCAGGCGATCGACCTGCATGCCGCCCCTCCCGTCGCCATCATGATGGTCGGTCTGCAGGGCTCCGGCAAAACCACCACTACCGCCAAGCTGGCGCTGCGCCTGACGCAGCGACAGAAGAAAAAAGTTCTTATGGCCTCGCTCGACGTGCGCCGTCCGGCGGCGATGGAGCAGCTCGCGGTGCTCGGCCGCGACGTGCAGGTCGACACGCTGCCGGTGGTCGCCGGCCAGCTGCCGCCGCAGATCGCCATGCGCGCGCTGCAAGCCGCCCGGCTCGGCGGCTACGACGTCGTGCTGCTCGACACCGCCGGCCGCACCACGCTCGACGACGAAATGATGAACGAGGCGGCCGAAGTCAAACGCGCCGCCAACCCGCATGAAGTGCTGCTGGTCGCCGACAGCCTGACCGGCCAGGACGCGGTCAATCTGGCGCGCGCCTTCGACGAGCGCGTCGGCCTCACCGGTATCGTGCTGACCCGCGTCGATGGCGACGGCCGCGGCGGCGCGGCTTTGTCGATGCGCGCCGTCACCAACAAGCCGATCAAGCTGATCGGCACCGGCGAAAAGATGGACGCGCTGGAGGAATTCGACCCGGCGCGCATCGCCGGCCGCATCCTCGGCATGGGCGACATCGTCGCGCTCGTGGAAAAGGCTTCCGCCAATATCGACGCCGAAAAGGCGATGCGCGTCGCCGAGAAGATGCGCAAGGGCGCGTTCGATTTGTCCGACATGCGCGAACAACTGACGCAGATGGCGGCGATGGGCGGCATCGGCGGCCTGATGGGCATGATGCCCGGCGTGGCGAAGATGAAAAATCAGATCGCCAATGCCGGCATCGACGACAAGACTTTGAAGCGCCAGGTCGCAATCATCGACTCGATGACGCCGCAGGAACGCCGCAACCCCGATATTCTCAAGAACAGCCGCAAGAAGCGCATCGCCGCCGGCTCCGGCACCACGCCGGAAGCGATCAACAAGCTTCTGAAAATGCATCGTGGCATGGCCGACATGATGAAGGCCATGGGCTCCGGCAAGCGCGGCCCGCTTGCCGGTTTGGGTCAGATCATGGGCTTCGGTGGCGGTGGTATGCCGTCGCCGGAACAGATGGCCGAAATGGCCAAGAAAATGCCGGGCGGCCAATTGCCGCCGGGTTTTCCGGGCGCCGGTTCGCCGGGATTGCCGCCGTCATTACCGAAACTACCGCCGAACATTCCCGGCCTTGGCAATAGTTTGCCGCCGACCATGCCCGGACTTGGCGGCGCAGGAAAATTCCCCGGCGTTCAGGGTCTGCCCGGTTTCGGGAAAAAGAAATAACGCAATCAACCAACGCAAACGATCAGATCGTCTTTCAGAAAGGAAACTAAAATGTCTCTGGTTATCCGCATGGCTCGCGCCGGCACCAAGAAGCGCCCGTTCTATCACATCGTCCTCGCCGACTCGCGCTCGCCGCGCGACGGCCGTTTCATCGAGCGTCTCGGCTACTACAATCCGCTGCTGCCGAAGGACAAGGTCGAGCGGCTCAAGCTCGATCTCGACAAGGTGCAGGCCTGGATGAAGAAGGGCGCGCAGCCGTCCGACCGCGTCACCCGCTTCCTCGACGCCGCCGGTATCGTCAAGCGCGAGAAGCGCAACAATCCGGAGAAGGCCATTCCGCGCAAGGAGCGCAAGGCCGCCAAGGAAGAAGCCCTCAAGGTGAAGGAAGCCAGCGACGCGGCCGCCAAGACCGCGGCGACCGCCAAGGCCAACGAAAAGGCGGCGGCCGACAAGGCTGCCGCGGCCGAAGCGGCGAAGTAGTCGCGGCCCATGGTGGCTCGCAGCACCGGCAAGTCACCGGCACCCGTTGCGGGCAACAGAGTCCGCGTCGCCCGCATCGGGGCGGCGCATGGCGTGCGCGGCGAAATGAAGCTGTGGTCGTTCACCGGCGATCCGGCGGCGGTTGCCGATTACGGCCCGCTGGAAACCGAAGACGGCAGACTGCGGTTCGAGATCGAGACAATGCGCGCGGCGAAAGATCATTTCGTCGTGCGCATTGTCGGCGTCGACGACCGCGACGCAGCCGCCAAGCTTTGCAATCTCGATCTGTTCGTGCCGCGCGAGCGGCTGCCGGCGATCGAGGAAGAAGACACTTATTATCACGCCGACCTGATCGGACTGGCTGCCGTGACGCCGGAAGGCGTCACGCTCGGCACCGTCGCCGCACTGCATAATTTCGGCGCCGGCGACCTGATCGAGATCGCCACCACGCAAGGCGGCGAGCCGCTGCTGCTGCCGTTCACCGACGCGATTGTGCCGGAGATCGATATGGCGGCGCGCAAGGTCGTCGTCGTGCTGCCGAGCGTGACGGAGTAGCCACCATGTGGCGCGCATCGGTGCTGACCATCTTTCCGGAAATGTTTCCGGGCTCGCTGGGCATCAGCCTCGCCGGCAAGGCGCTCAACGCCGGCCTGTGGTCGCTGCAACCGATCGACATCCGGGCGCATGCCACCGACAGACACGGCACCGTTGACGACACGCCGGCCGGCGGCGGCCCCGGCATGGTGATGAAGGCCGACGTGCTCTCCCGCGCCCTCGACAGCATCCCGCCCGACAAAAATAATTCATTGCGCCCGCGCCTGCTGATGAGCGCGCGCGGCGCGCCGCTGACGCAAAAGCGCGTCGCCGCGCTGGCGCAAGGCGACGGCGCCGTCATCGTGTGCGGCCGTTTCGAGGGCGTCGACGAGCGCCTGATCGAAGCGCGCAGGCTGGAGGAAGTGTCGCTCGGCGATTTCGTCCTGTCCGGCGGCGAGATCGCAGCGCTGGCGCTGTTGGATGCCTGCGTCCGGCTCATTCCCGGCGTGATGGGCAAGGAGGCCTCCGGCGTCGAGGAAAGCTTCGCCGACGGGCTGCTGGAATACCCGCAATATACGCGGCCGGCCGTGTTCGAGGGCTTAGCCATCCCGGACATCCTGACCTCGGGCGACCACGCCAAAGTCGCCAAATGGCGGCATTCCGAGGCCGAAAGGCTGACCCGCGAGCGCCGGCCGGACCTCTGGGCGGCCTATCAGGCCCGACAAAAGCCCCAAAACGGGCCTAAAGGCAGCACGTGACAACCGCCGGGCTTTGGTTTAGAAGCTCGCCAACCCATTCAGACCAAGCATAGCCGCGCGCCGGTTGCTGGCGCTGCCGAGGAGATTTGAGCCATGAACCTGATCCAGACTCTCGACAAAGAGCAGATGGAAAAGCTGTCCGCCGGCAAGACCATGCCGGACTTCGGCCCCGGCGACACCGTGCTGGTGAACGTCAAGATCAAGGAAGGCGACAAGAGCCGCGTCCAGGCCTACGAAGGCGTCTGCATCGGCCGCTCGGGTTCGGGCATTGGCCAGAACTTCACCGTGCGCAAGATTTCGTACGGCGAGGGCGTCGAGCGCGTGTTCCCGCTCTACGCGCCGATGATCGAGTCGGTGAAGGTCGTCCGCCGCGGCAAGGTGCGTCGCGCCAAGCTGTATTACCTGCGCGGTCTGCGCGGCAAAGCGGCCCGCATCGAGGCCGAAACCACCAACGCGCCGGGCAAAGAAGCCGCCGCCAAGTAATCTGCGACCCGTCAAACGATTTGCTTCAAGGGGCCGGCGTTCGGCCCCTTTTGCTTTTTTCTTTCCCTCCCCCGCGAAGCGCGGGGAGGGTCGGTTCGTATCGCGCATGCGATGCGAACCGGGGTGGGGGCTCTTTCACGTCGCGAAGATTCATTCCCCCACCCCTAACCCCTCCCCGCCACTCGCTAGTGCTCGCGGGGGGAGGGGAATTTACCTTTCGTTGTCGGAACCATTCCAATCGACTATATAGCCTACATGGTTTCCAAGGCTCAGCGCATCATCCTCGCCGACCACACCCGCCTGCCCTGGCGGTTTTTTGGCCGGCTGACGGCTGTCCAGGCCGGGCTTTAATCGCCCGCCGCCGGCGCTCAGCGCCGGACGCCTGCAATTCGCTATTTCCATTTCCAATCGAGCAAGGTTATCCGAGCCATGAAACCGCGCACCCTTTACGACAAAATCTGGGACGATCATCTGGTCGACGAACAGCCGGACGGCACCGCGCTGCTCTATATCGACCGCCATCTGGTCCACGAAGTGACGTCGCCGCAGGCCTTCGAAGGCCTGCGCACGGCCGGCCGCAAAGTCCATGCGCCGGAAAAGACCTTGGCTGTGGTCGATCACAATGTACCGACGTCGGATCGTTCGCTGCCCAATCCCGATCCGGAAAGCGCCGAACAGATCGCGGTCATGGCGCAAAACGCCAAAGACTTCGGCATCCAGTATTTCGACGAGTTCGATAAGCGACAGGGCATCTGCCACATCATCGGCCCCGAACAGGGATTCACCCTGCCGGGCACAACCATCGTCTGCGGCGACAGCCACACCGCGACGCATGGCGCATTCGGCGCGCTCGCCTACGGCATCGGCACGTCCGAGGTCGAGCACGTGCTGGCGACGCAGACTTTGATCCAATCGAAGTCCAAGAACATGCGCGCGGTGGTCGACGGCCAGTTACCGCCGGGCGTCACCGCCAAGGACATCATCCTCGCCATCATCGGCGAGATCGGCACCGCCGGCGGCACCGGCTACGCGCTGGAATATGCCGGCGAGGCGATCCGCGCGCTGTCGGTCGAAGGCCGCATGACGGTCTGCAACATGTCGGTCGAAGGCGGCGCCAAGGCCGGCTTCATTGCGCCCGATGAGCAGATCTACACCTATCTCAAAGGCCGGCCGATGGCGCCCAAGGGCGAGGCCTGGGACCAGGCCATGCGCTATTGGGAGACGTTGCAGTCGGACGACGGCGCGCATTTCGATCGCGAAATCCGGTTGGATGCCGCCAAGCTGCCGCCGATCGTCACCTGGGGCACCAGCCCGGAACAGGTGGTCTCGATCAGCGGCCGCGTGCCGGTGGTGTCCGAAATCGCCGACGAGAAGAAGCGCATCGCGGCCGAACGTTCGCTCGGCTACATGGGCCTCAAGGGCGGCGAGAAGATCACCGACATCAAGCTCGACCGCGTCTTCATCGGCTCCTGCACTAACGGCCGCATCGAGGATCTGCGCGCGGTGGCGAAGATTGCCGAAGGCAAGACGGTCAACGGCAATGTCTATGCGATGATCGTGCCGGGCTCCGGCCTGGTGAAAGAGCAGGCGGAAGCCGAAGGCCTCGACAAGATCTTCAAGGCCGCCGGCTTCGACTGGCGCGAGCCGGGCTGCTCGATGTGCCTGGCCATGAACCCGGACAAGCTGAAGCCGGAAGAGCGCTGTGCCTCGACCTCGAACCGCAACTTCGAA
>JAQSCR010000526.1 GCA_029945495.1 Pseudolabrys sp.
ACCACGGCGAAGCCGCGGCCGGCTTCACCGGCGCGCGCGGCTTCCACCGCGGCGGTGAGCGCGAGCAGGTTGGTCTGGCGCGCGATCTCGTCGATCACGCTGATAATGTCCGAAATCTTGCGCGAGGATTCCTCGATACGCGCCATCGCCTTGACGGCGCGGGCAGCAACTTCACCGCCACGGTCGGCGACCGCGCGGGTGGCGGTTGCGGATTGCGTGGCCGCCTGCGCGTTCTCGGCATTCTTGCGCACGGTGTTCGAGATCTGCTCCATCGACGCCGACGTCTCTTCAAGGCCAGCGGCCTGCTCCTCGGTGCGCTGCGACAGGTCGGTGGTGCTGGTGGCGATTTCGGCCGAAGCGTTGGTCACTTCCCGCGAAGACGACTTGATTTCGGAAATCGTTCCGCGGATTTTCTCCACCATGGTGTTGACCGCCGTGACGATCATTCCGACTTCGTCCCGCCGGTCAATCGGCGGCAGACTGACGTTGAAATTTCCGCTCGATATTTTCACCATGCCATCTTGAACCATCCGCAGCGGGATGGTGACCCGGCGCGAGATCAGCACCATCATCGTTGCGGTCAAGCCGCCGGCCATGGCCAGCAGCATGAGTTGAATCATCAAGTTCCATTGTTCGCTCGATCGGCGCTCGGCGGCATGGTCTTTCACGATATGCAGCGCCATCTCGGCGACATTGAGCAGCGACGCCAGCTTCGCAACCGACATCTTCACCCAATCCGCCGTGTTGATGTTCAGCTTTTCGCCTGCGACCATCGCCTTGAGCGTATCCATGCGCAACTTGGCGTAATCCGGCGCGAAGAATTCCCGGTTGGCCTTTTCGGCGGCCTCGGCAAATTGCGGCGGCAACGGCAGTCCGGAGGCGACGCCGCCGAGCGCCGCCCAGGCGGTTTCCGTGGCGCTAACGCTCGCCGCGTATTTCGTCATGACGTCGGGCGGCAACTTGGCTCCACCCAGCCCGTTGGAGATCAGCACAGAAGAATCGCCGCCGGCGTTGCGCACGATCCAGGCAAGCTGCTTGATCTGCATCAGTTGATCGACATAGGAATCGTCAAGCTTCACCGTATTGGCGAGTTGCGACGACACCTTGTCGAGCATTGCGATCAACGCGTCCTGATGATTGAATAATTCCTTGGCGAGTTCCGGACGGCGCGCCGCCTTCGGCTGCGACAGCGCCGCGGCAGATTCAGCATGAAGCTTTTCGAGCTTATCGACGGCCTGTCCTAACTGACTCAGCCAGTTCTGTCCGTCGGCAATCTTAGCTTCGCGCAGCGCGATCAACCCAGCCTTAAGCGCCGGCAATTCGGCGCTGCGGATATCACGGAGCATCTGACTGGCCCCATCGGCCTTGTCGGCATTCAGATCGCGAAGCGACTGCGAACGATCAACGCGCAGGTTATGTAACCCGGTAAAGAATTGAGTGGACGCCTCCGTGACATGGGCCAGCCGCTCCGCGCCGCGCAAACGCCCCCACGACTGCCAGGCCCCAAACGCGACACCGATGATGATTGTCGCCGCCAACAGTCCAATCGTAGATTTGAGCAACGCATTGACGGAAAGACGATTGAGCATGACTGCGCGGTTCCTTGTTTGCCGGTTCTGCAAATCTCGTCGATTTGTCTGAACGCAACTTTAAGGATGTGAAACTTCGACCGGCAATCTGTAACGGTCAGTATATAAATGCAGATTAAGAATCTAAGCTGTATTACGCGGTAATGCTGTAGTTGCGCGTCACAAACAGACAGCGCCGGTCGCCGTCGTACCCGACAGCGGTCATCGATCGCTTGCAGCGATTACGCGGCCGCCCGCCTTTTCGTCACCAGAGCGGGCATCGCGCGCCGGCTCGCAACCGGCGCCGCAGACGGCCCGTCAACGGCTCGGTCATCGGCGGCAATCTGAAAAAACCCAACCTGGTCGTCCATGTTCTGCGCCTGCAGTTCCAGCGTTTTCGCCGTTGCGGCGTTTTCCTCGACCAGCGCCGAATTCTGTTGTGTCGCGCCATCCATCAGCGTCAGCGCCTCGTTGACTTCGTCAACGCCCGTCGACTGCTCGATGCTGGCGGCGGCAATATCAGAGACGATATCCGTTACCGTCTTGATCGATTTCGTGATCTCGGCCAGCGCCGAGCCGGCCTGGTTCACGAGCTCGACGCCGTCCTTCACCTGACCGGTGGATTTCGTAATCAGGTTCGTGATGTCCTTGGCCGCCTGCGACGAGCGCTGGGCAAGACTGCGTACCTCGGAGGCCACCACCGCGAAACCGCGCCCTGCTTCGCCAGCCCGCGCGGCTTCCACCGCGGCGTTCAGCGCCAACAAGTTTGTCTGACGGGCGATCTCGTCGATGACGACAATGATCTCAGCGATATTGTGCGACGACTCTTCGATCCGCGCCATCGCCTCGATCGCCTTCGCAACGACCACGCCGTTCTGGTCGGCGATCAGCCGGGTTTGGCTGGCCGACTGACTGGCCTGCTGGGCGTTCTCGGCATTCTTTTTCACGATAGCGGATATCTGCTCCATCGATGCCGACGTCTCTTCCAGGCTCGCGGCCTGTTCCTCGGTGCGTTGCGACAGATCGGTCGTGCTGGTGGCAATTTCCGCCGAGGCATTGGTGACTTCGCGCGCCGACGCCTTGATTTCGACCAGCGCATTGCGAACCTTGCCGGCCATCTCATTGACGGCATTCGCGATCTGGCCGATCTCATCGCTGCGCTCGAGTCCCGGCACCGTGGTGGCAAAATTGCCGTTGGCGAGATCGCCGAGCGGCTGGGTCAAGGCGCGCAGCGGCCGGACGATGGTCAGAACCGAAAACGCGATCGAACCGACGAACAGCAAGCCACAAACGGCGAGCAAGGCCACATTCAGGACGACGCTATTCCAGCCTGAACGGATCAGGTTCGCGGTATGCAGTTCGCTGGCCGCGCTGGCACCCTCCATCACATCAAGAACCGTCGCCAGCAGCGGCGTCGTCGCATCGACCCATTGCGCAAGCGTCATCGGATATTGGCCGCCGTCCATCGAAACCTTGCGCATCTGATCGGCAAGCGGCTGGAACTTGGCGAAATAGCCGGTCGTTGCTGACTCAACGCCCGTTTTGACGCTCGCATGCTCATCGTTCTTGAGGTTGCCCTGCAGCAGCCGCCACATGAGGCTGACCTGGGGGCGGATGGAGTCAATCTTGGTCAGATTGGCCGGAGGGATGGGCGCCTTCGCCGCCAGAGCCTGGGCGATCGTGGCGCGTTCCTGGCCGGCCGTATCGCGCATGTTCCACGACAGAATACGGATATTGGAAAGCCGCGACAGTTCCGGGTCCATTGCGCTCGTGCTGCTCAAGACCTGATTCCAGACCTTCTGCGCCGTCACCACATAGGCCGACAGAACCGCATAGGCGTTCTTCACAACGTCGGCGTCGCGATCCGCTTTGCCCAGCTTGATCGCTTCGTCCGACTTGGCGCGGTATGAATCCGCCTTGCCACGCGCGGCGTTGAACTCGGCGATCAACTTATCCTTGTTCGGAAAATCCTGCGTCAGCAACGCGGCAATGGCCGCGTTGATTTTCGATTTCGCCGGCGCGCGATAGGTGTCGATGTTCTTCAGGTCTTCCGGACCGGCGGGCTTTTCGGCCTGCAACGCGCTGTTGACATACTGGCGCTCGATCAGGATTTCGTACACGCCCATGATAAGCGCGTTGGCCGCGGCGTTTTGCCGGTCGGCGATTTCAGCCGTGCGATAGACGTTCCACGAGCGGTGGAGTTCGGTCGACAGCGCCCAGATCGCGATTGGAATGATGAGTGCGAACGCAAGCGCGATGCGCGTCGAAATACTGTTCAAACCCAACCGCGACATATCCATGATCTCCACCGGTCCGCACCGAAGCGAACCCATCTGTTTCGATCAATTTGATGATTGTGAATTAAGGAGGAATAAATCGCGGCGAGCGATTTAACATAACCAGAATGTTATTCTCGAATAAGAAATGCCGTCGAGAGGTATGATTATGCCTCTAGCGCGCGCAAGACGACATCGAAGGCGGTGTCGGGCGTCGCCGCCGGCCAATCCTTCATCTGACCGCGAAACCAGGTGAGCTGGCGTTTGGCGTATCGCCGCGTGTCCATGATGCTGCCCTCAGTCGCTTCGATAAGCGACAGCTCGCCCTTGAGATGGCGGATCAGCCAGGGCACGCCATGCGCCTTCATCGCCGGCAATAGCGGATTGAGCTCACGCGCGGCGAGCGCGCGCACTTCCTCGAGCGCGCCCTCCTCGAGCATCACGGCAAAGCGCGTCTCGATGCGAGCCACCAGATCCTTGCGCTCGCAGGTGACGAAAACTTTCGCCGCGCGGTTTGGGTCGATCAGCGGCGGCACACTCTCAGTGTGCCAGTCGCTCAGCGAACGGCCGGTCGCCAGCACGACTTCCAGGGCGCGCGCGATGCGGGTGCGGTCGAGCGGCATTAGCCGCGCCGCGGTGACGGGGTCGCGTTGAATGAGATCGGCGTAGAGCGGCGCGACGCCCTCGCGCTCCAGCCGGTCGCGCACGCCGGCGCGGATCTCGGCCGGGATCGGCGGCACCGCGGCCAGCCCCTCGGTCAGCGCCTTGAAATACAGGCCGGTGCCGCCGACGATGATCGGCACGCGGCCCTCGGCGGCGAGCGTGGCCAGCACATCGGCGACATCGGCCAGCCAGCGCCCGGTCGAATAAATCTCGGCGGCGTCGACATGACCGTAGAGCCGGTGCGGCGCTTGTGCCTCCTCTTGAGGGCTGGGTCGCGCCGTGATGACGCGCAAAGCCCCGTAGACCTGCATCGAATCGGCATTGACGACGGTGCCGCCGAGTTCCTCGGCCAATGCCAAAGCCAGCGCCGACTTGCCACTGGCGGTCGGTCCGGCGATAAGCACCGCCTGTTTGGCAAGTGGTTTCCTATGACCCATATCGCAACCCTGATCGGCCCTGACGCACTCAATACCCTACGGCGCGCCCGCGCTGCCTTCCCGCATGCCGGCGAGCCGATAGCGCTTGGCCCGGACGCGGCCGACATTCCCTTTACCCCGGATGCGGGTGCCGACCAACGTGCGACGGCCGACGCGCTGCGGGCGGATTTCGGCGCCCCGTTCGACCTCGTCGTGCAGCCCGCCGCCAACCGGCGCAAGAAGCTGTTTCTGGCCGACATGGATTCCACCATGATCGGCCAGGAATGCATCGACGAACTCGCCGACTGCGTCGGCCTGAAGGCTCACGTCGCGGCGATCACCGAGCGCGCCATGCGCGGCGAGATCGCCTTCGAGCCGGCGTTGCGCGAGCGCGTTGCGTTGCTCGAAGGCCTGCCGGTCTCCGTGGTCGAGGAGGTCCTGCGCGACCGCATACGGCTGACGGCCGGGGCGCGCACTCTGGTGGCGACTATGCGGGCGAACGGCGCGCGCACCTGCCTGGTGTCCGGCGGCTTCACGTTGTTCACCGACCGCGTCGCCGCGATGATCGGCTTCGACGAAGCCCGCGCCAATACGCTCACTCTGATCGATGGCCACAAGCTCGCCGGGACGGTGGCCGAGCCGATCTTCGGCCGCGACGGCAAGCGCGCCGCGCTGCTCGAAATGCGGCAGGAGCTCGGCCTCGCCAAGCATGAGACGATGGCGATCGGCGACGGCGCCCACGATCTCGACATGATCGTCGACGCCGGCCGCGGCGTCGCCTATCACGCCAAGCCGAAGGTGGCGGCAGCCGCCGCCGCGCGCATCGACCACGGCGACCTCACCGCGCTCTTGTATGTGCAGGGTTACAAGCGGGAAGAGTTCATCGGCGTTTGATCCCTCCCCCCAACGGGGGAGGGATAATAACAAGCGCTACTGCAGCGTGATCGCCACGAAGCTCGGATCGCCGTCCGGCGACACCACCAGCAGAACCACGGCCTTCTTGCCGTCCTTCTTGAGCTGGTCGATGCGCTTTTGCAGATCGGCCACATTGGCGATCGGCTGCTGCTGCACCTCGGCGATCACCATGCCTGGCTGCAGCCGCTTTTCCGCCGCCGGCGTATTGGCATCGACGCCGGTGATCAGAACGCCTTTCACCTGATCCTTGATCTTGTATTTCTTGCGCGATTCAGCGCTCAGATTGGCGAGATCGAGACCAAGCGCCTTCTTCACCACCGATTTTTCTTCCGGCGTGTCTTTCTTCGGCGTCAGCGCCGCCTGTTTCTCGCCGTCATCGAGACGGCCGAGCTTGACGATCTTGGTTTCTTCCTTGCCCTTGCGGATGATCAGGACTTCGACGTCCTTGCCGACCGGCGTATCGGCGACGATCTTGGGCAGATCGCGCATTTCCTTGATGTCCTTGCCGTCGAACTTGACGACGACGTCGCCCGGTTCGATGCCGGCGGGCTTGGCTGGGCCCTTGTCGTCGATGCCGGCGATCAGCGCGCCGCGCGTCGGCTTGATGCTGAGGCTGTCGGCGATTTCATCGGTCACCTGCTGGATGCGCACGCCGAGCCAGCCGCGCCGCACTTCCTTGAAGTCGCGCAACTGGTCGATCACGCCCAACGCGGTCTTCGACGGCACGGCGAAACCGATGCCGATCGAGCCGCCCGACGGCGAGATGATCGCAGTGTTGACGCCGATCACCTCGCCATTGAGGTTGAACAGCGGTCCACCCGAATTGCCCCGGTTGATGGCGGCGTCGGTCTGGATGTAGTTGTCATAAGGTCCCGAATTGATGTCGCGGTTGCGGGCCGAGACGATGCCGGCGGTCACCGTGCCGCCCAGGCTGACCGGGTTGCCGATCGCGATCACCCATTCGCCAAGACGCAGTTTGTCGCTGTCGCCAAACTTCACCGCCTTCAGCGGCTTGTCGGACTTCACCTTGAGCAGCGCCAGATCGCTCTTCTTGTCAGTGCCGATCAGTTCAGCCTTCAGCGTCGTGCCGTCATTGAGAATGACGCTGACTTCGTCGGCGTCGGCGATGACGTGATTGTTGGTGACCACCAGTCCGGACGGATCGATGATGAAGCCGGAGCCGAGCGAATTGACGCGGCGCGGCGTCGGCGCGTTGCCGTTGGGCACACCGGGAGTGCCCGGCGTGCCGCCGTTCGGTCCACGCCGGTTCTTGAAGAACTCCTCGAAGAATTCCTCGAACGGCGAGCCCGGCGGCAGCTGCGGCATGGCGCCGGCATTCATGTCGACGGTCTGCTTGGTCGAGATGTTCACGACCGCGTCGATCACCTGCTCGGCGACGTCGGCAATGCCGTCCGGCCCGCGCGCCTGCACCGGAACGGTGAAGACCGGCCAGGCGATGACGGCAGCGGTCAGAATTGTCAGGCCGGTACGGCCGGCCCGCAAAAATCTCGCGGAAATGCTTGCGGAAGAAGCGGAAATGCTTGCGGAAGAAAATGCGCCCATGGGCGTCGGTTCTCCTGGGGAATAACGGTCAATGCCGAGATTGACGCCGACTTCACGGCGATTCAAGGGCGTTTCTCACCCGTCCCATCAATACGGCGGGAGCGGTCGCATCATGACAGCCCGATTCGCCGGCAAAGCGGCCTGTTTACCGCCAAAGCGACCGCGAAGTCGGGCCTAAACTCCGGCTAACTGCGGACCAGCCACACCAGGATCAGGCCGATGACCGCCGAGCCGATGCCGACGAGGCGCAACGTCGCTTCCGGCGTTTCGACCACGCTTTGCATTGCCCGCTTGGCGTGAGCCGGAAACGCGGCAAAGACCAGACCTTCGATGACGAAGACCAGTCCGAGCGCGGCCAGGAAATCAAACATGCCGGCCGCGCCGCCTTGTTACTTGGCAGCCGGCGCCGTCGCCGGTGCCGCCTGCTTGCCTGACGGATCGTTGAAGTAGCGGAAGAAGTTGGTGTCGGGCTTGAGCAGCAGGCGGGTGTCGCCGGCCTTCAGGCTCGCTTCATAGGCCTGCATCGACCGGTAGAAGGCGAAGAAGTCCGGATCCTGATTGAAAGCGTCGGCAAAGATCTGGTTTCGGGTGGCGTCGCCCTCACCGCGAATCTGCTCGGATTTCGACGTCGCATCCGCGACCAGCACGGTCACTTCACGATCGGCGCGTGAGCGGATTTCCTGCGCCCGCTGGGCGCCCTGCGCACGGAATTCGGCCGCCTCTCGCTGGCGCTCGGTCTGCATGCGCTGATAGACCGCCTGGCTGTTCTGTTCCGGCAAGTCGGCGCGCCGGATACGAACGTCCACCACCGTGATGCCGTAGCCGCTGGCTTCCTTGTCGACGAGACCGAGGATGCGCTCCATCAATTCGGCGCGCTGGTCGCGCACGACATGGGTGAAGGTCGCCTCGCCGAGCACCCGGCGCAGCGCCGAGTTGAGCAGGATAGCGAGCTGCGAATTGGCGCCCTGGATCGAGCCGAGCGTCTGGTAGAAGCGCAGCGCGTCCTTGATTTTGTAACGGGCGAAGGCATCGACCACCAACCGCTTCTGGTCGGAGGCGATCACTTCCTGGGCCGGCGCTTCCAGATCGAGGATGCGCTTATCGATGGCGATCACCTGGTCGATGAACGGCACCTTGACGTTGAGGCCCGGCTCGCTGACCACGCGCACCGGCTGGCCGAGACGAACCACCAACACCTGCTGCGTCTGATAGACGGCAAACAACGATGAGTAGCCGATCACGAGCGCGGCCACGATGAGGACGGCGGCAACGCCGCCAATGAAATTAAGCCTCATGGCTTGGCTCCCGTCTGAGTCCGCGGCTGCGCCGGGCGATCGAGTTCGCGTAACGGAAGATAAGGCACCACGCCGCCGCCGCCTTCGCGGCCGGAGTCCATGATGATCTTGTCGGCGCCGCCGAGCACGCGCTCCATGGTTTCGAGATACATGCGCTCGCGGGTGACTTCGGGCGCCTTCTTGTACTGCTCGTAAATCTTGAGGAAGCGCGAGGTCTGGCCGGTGGCTTCCGCCACGGTCTGCGACTTGTAGGCTTCCGCGCCTTGCGTGATCTGCGCGACCTTGCCGCGCGCTTCCGGCACGACCTTGTTGGCGTAGGTCTGCGACTCGTTGACCGACCGCTCGAGATCGGCGCGCGCAGCCTGCACGTCGCGGAAGGCGTCGATCACCTGCGTCGGCGGATCGACCTTCTGCAGCTGCACCTGCTGCACCAGAATGCCCGCGCCGTAATGGTCGAGCGTCTTCTGCATCAGCTCCTGCACCGCGTTTTCGATCGTCTGGCGCGCTCCGGTGAGGATCGGCTGGATGTCGGAACGGCCGACCACTTCACGCATCGCGCTTTCGGCCACCGCTTTCACGGTGCCCTCGGGATTTTGAATGTTGAAGAGGTATTCGCCGACGCCGGTCGGCTTGACCTTCCACAGCACCGAGAAGTCGACATCGACGATGTTCTCGTCGCCGGTGAGCATCAGGCTCTCTTCCGGCACGTCGCGCACGCTTGAGCCGCGGCGGGTATCATCGACCACGCGCATGCCGATGTCGATCTTGTTGACGCGCAGCGCCTTGGGCGTCAGCGCGGTCTCGATCGGATATGGCAGGTGATAGTTCAGGCCGGGCTGCACTTCGCGCACGTCCTTGCCGAAGCGCAGCACGACGCCGAGTTCGTCCGGCTCAACCTTGAAGAAGCCCGAGAAGCCCCACAGCGCCACCGCGGCGAGCGCCAGCAGCGCAAAACCCTTGCTGCCGAGATTGCCGCCAGGCAGCACGCCGCGCAACTTATCCTGACCGCGGCGGAGGATTTCCTCCAGATCGGGCGGCTTGGGGCCTGACGATTGCGGTCCGGAGCCCCAGGGACCCTTGCCCCCGCCGCCCCACGG
>JAQSCR010000527.1 GCA_029945495.1 Pseudolabrys sp.
GGCCTGGCTGGCCTGGAAGCAGCGCGCGGCGCGGGCGGCCGCGGCGAGGCGGAACGCATCGGTCAAATTGTCGCCCTTGGCCAGAGCGTAAATCATCGCGCCGAGAAAGCTGTCGCCCGCGCCGACCGCGCTGACCGGCTGGATCGGCAGCGGTTGCGCGTGCAGCGCCAAATCCCGCGTGACCAGGAAAGCGCCGCGATGGCCGAGCGACAGCGCGACGACCTCGACTTTCCCGGCCGTGATGTATTGCCGCGCCGCCGCGACCCAGTCGCTAGAGCCGTTAAGTTTCGCGCCGGCCAGTTCGCACATCTCGCGCAGGTTCGGCTTGATCAGATAGACGCCGAGATCGAGCGCGGCTTTAAGCGGCGCGCCGGACGTGTCGAGCGCAAATCTGGCGCCGAGCCGCCGCGCGATTGACGCCGCCTGCGCGTAGAAATCATCTGGCACGCCCGGCGGCAGGCTGCCGCTGCCGACGACAAATTTCGGCGGCGGCGCGCTCACCGCCAGCGCATCGAGGCAGGCGCGCCATTCGGCCTCGCGCAGCGGCAACCCCGGCAGCACGAAGCGGTACTGCTGCGCGGTGCTTAGCTCCGACACGGCAAAGTCCTCGCGCGTTTCGGCTTCGACATTGACCAGGCGACTTGGCACGCCCTCGTCGTCAATGAGCCGGCGCAGCAACTGCCCGGTGAAGCCGCCAACCGGCAGGATCGCCTCGACAGTGCCGCCGAACCGCTGCACCACGCGCGCGACATTGACGCCGCCGCCGCCCGGATCCCGCTTGGGCGACTGACAGCGCATCTTCATGGTCGGCACGATGCGTTCGGTCGCGGTCGACAGGTCCACCGCCGGGTTCGGCGTCAATGTGATGATATCCGCCATCGCCAACGACCTCAGGTTCGCATTGCATGTTGCACGGCAAGCGCGCGCAAGCCGATGAAGGTCGGATCCTCGCACAGGATCACGTAGGCCGGGATCGCCTCGACATAGCGGCTCATCCGCCCTTTCGCGTCAAACCGCGCGCGAAACCGGCTCTGCGGCAGATGGTTGCGAAGATGCGCGACAATGCCGCCGGCCAGAAACACGCCGCCTTGCGCGGCGAAGCCGAGGGCAAAATTGCCGGCGACGTCACCGAGGATCGCACAGAAGGTATCGACCGCGGCGCGGCTTGCCGCGCAATCGCCGTTGAGCGCGGCGTCGGTGATCTCGGCTGCATGGCGCGCGGGAACGGTGTGCGCATCGATCGCCGCGATGGCGCGATAGAGAGCCTCCAGGCCGTGGCCGGACAATACCCGCTCGGCCGAGACGTGCCCGTACTGGCGCCGCAAATGTTCGAAGATGGCATCTTCCCGCAAAGAGCCGCTCGGAACGGTGGCGTGGCCGCCTTCGCTGTGCAGAACCATTGCGCCGGTCTCACCCGGCACATAGGCGGCGACGCCGAGACCGGTGCCCGGCCCGAGCACGATCATCGGCGCTTTTGGCACGGGCTGCCCGCCGCCGATCTGGCGGATGTCGCCGCTCGCAAGATGCGGCAGCGACCAGGCCAGCGCTTCGAAGTCGTTGACGAGGCGCACATGACTGAAACCAAAGCGGGCACAAAGCTCGGCCGCGTCGACGACCCATGCGTTATTCGTCAGCGCGCAGCGGCCGCCTTCGACCACGCCGGCGACGCCAAGAATCGCGCCGCGGATGTTCGCCTTGTCCGGTTGATGCGACAGGAACGCGGCCAGCGCATCGGCAAATTGCGCGTGGTCGCCAACCGCCCTATGCGCGATCGGCCCCAGCACACCGCCGGCAAGAAGCGCGAAACGCACATTGGTGCCGCCGACATCGGCGAGAACAACGCGCTCGGCGTCCGCCGGAGTCATGGCCGGATTTTCCGCGCGGTCTCGATCACATTTTTATACCAATGGAACGACGATTTCGGCGTTCGCTTCAGGGTCGGATAGTCGATGTAAGTCAGCCCGAAGCGCACGCCCAATCCGGAATCCCATTCGAAATTATCCAGCAGCGACCAGACGAAATAGCCGCGGATGTCGGCGCCGGCGGCGACCGCCGCGTTCAACGCGCCGATATAGGATCGCAGATAGTCGATCCGGTTGTCGTCGACGATCGCGCCGGTCTCGTCGGGTTTATCGAAGCCGCCGAGGCCGTTCTCCAGCACGTAGATCGGCAACGCATAGGTCTTGGCGACGGTCAGCAGCACATCGCGAAACGAATTGGCGTCGATCGGCCAGCCGATCGGCGTCAGCGGCAGTTCGGGCGGGTTTGCGCCAAAGCCGAAACCGAGCAGCGAGTTGGCATCGGTCCCTACATATTTCGGTCCGTAATGGTTGAGGCCAAACCAGTCGACCGGACGTTTGATGCGCTCAAGGTCGCCGGGCTGGATGTACGGCTCCATCGCGGCCTGCAGCAGCGGCGGATAAGAACCGAGGCACTGGGGATCGGGAAACACGCGGTTCCAATAGGCGTCGCAGATGGCAGCGGCCTGTGTGTCGGCCGGCGTTGACGGCAGGCAGGCCTGATAGTTGTGAATGGCGCCGATCGAACTGCCCGGCGCATGGTGGCGCACGGCATCGACCGCGGCGCCATGCGCGAGGTTCACGTGATGGATGGCGCGGTGCATCTTGTCCATGCCGGCCGCGCCCTCGGCGGCGCCACCGAAGCCATAGCCGAACAATGTGAAGATCGACGGCTCGTTGAACGTGGCGAAACGTTTGACCCGATCGCCGTAGCGACTCGCGACAAGCGCGGCGTAGTCGGCAAACCAGCCGGCGCAGTCGCGCGCCGTCCAGCCGCCGAGATCCTCCAGCGCCTGCGGCAAGTCCCAATGATAGAGGCACAGCCACGGCTCGATGCCGGCGGCGAGAAGCGCATCGATCAGCCGATCATAGAACGCCAGGCCGGCTTCGTTCGCGGCACCGCGGCCTTGCGGCAGGACACGCGGCCAGGCGACGGAGAAACGGTAGGCCTGAAGGCCCAACTGCTGCATCAGCGCGATGTCTTCCGGGTAACGATGATAGTGATCGCAGGCGATATCGGCGGTGTCGCGATTAGAAATCTCGCCGCGTTGGCAGCGCATGTCCCAGATGCTGAGACCGCGACCGTCTTCGTGCGTCGCGCCCTCGATCTGGAAAGCGGACGTCGATACGCCCCAGATAAAATCGCGCCGCAACGCAGCAATCGGCGGAAGTCCCGCGGCGCCATCACCCGATACCATCGCTCGTCCTTCCCTACTGCTTTGTGGCCGACAAACTAGAGCAGAACCCGGGCGCTTTATTGAGACAAATCAACTGATTGCGCTAGATTGCCGGCAAACTCGCCAAGTCGTCGCACCAAATTATCTAACCAATAGCCAAGTCATCTTGTTAGAGCCACCGATGTCAAACTCTATGCCTAAGACTCAATGGGGCGGCATTGCCGACGGACGGTTTTCACCGACCGGATTTTTTCGCGTCGGCCGGCACGAGGACGTGTGCTGGCTGGTCGACCCCGACGGCGGACGCTTCCTGTCGAAGGGCGTCGACACCGTGCGGTTCGACCAGGACAACATCAAAGACACCGCGCGCAGTCCCTACGCCGAAGCCTGCCGGCGAAAATACGGCAGCAAGAGTGCGTGGCAAATCGCCGTCGCCAACCGGCTGGCGGGTTGGGGATTCAACACGCTCGGCTCCTGGTCGGATGAAGCCGTGGCAAGCGTGGGCGACGCACCGCTCGCCATGACCCCCAATCTCGATCTCGGCATGTCGTTCGCCTGGCAGCAGAACGATCGGAATCCGAACGAGCCGGAACGGGATTTTCCCGACGTCTTCGATCCGGCATTCGTCGATCATATCGAGCGCCGGGCGCACGAACTCTGCGGCCAGCGCGGCGGCGAGCGAAATATTATGGGATGGTATAGCGACAACGAACTGCGCTGGTGTCCGGACTGGCGCGGCCCCGACGATCTGCTCATGCTGTTTCTGAATTGGCCGGCGTCCGCCCCCGGCCGTATTTTCGCGATCGATCTGCTGCGCGCTCGCTATCGGGCATTCGAGGCGTTCAATTCGTCGTGGTGCACACCGGCGCGCTCCTGGAGCGAACTGGCCGCTTTGCCGCGCATCGAGCCGCCGTACCGGCGCAAGCCACCCTATGACCGTAACGAGCAGGCCGAGGACGCGGCCAATCGCGCCGATCCCGGCCGCGAAAGCATCATGGCCGATTGCGATGCCTTCCTCGCGCTGGCGGCGGAGCGCTATTTCCAATTGACGACGGCCGCGCTCAAGGCCGTGACGCCGCATCATCTCGTGCTCGGCTGCCGCTTCGCCTATCCGCCGCCGAAAGCGGTGATCGACGCCGCCGCGCGCCACGTCGATGTCGTGTCATTCAATTGCTACGGGCTCGATGCCAATGGCGCGCTTGCCGCCTATCGCGGCACCGGCAAGCCGTGCCTGATCGGCGAGTTTTCGTTCCGCGCCGTCGATTCCGGCCTGCCCAACAGCGAAGGCTCCGGCCCGATGGTGGCGACGCAGGCCGAGCGCGCCGCCGGCTTCCGTCGTTACGTCACCGAAGCGCTGCGCGATCCGATGCTCGTCGGCTACCATTGGTTCGAGCACGCCGACCAGCCGGCGGAAGGCCGCTTCGACGGCGAGAACTCGAACTTCGGCACCGTCACGATCGAGGACCGCATCTATGAAGAGCTCACTTGCGCGATGACCGCGGTCAATACTGAGGCCGAAATCATCCACGACACGGCGGCCGCGGCTGTGACATGATGAGCGGGCGGAGGTGGCGATGACCAACCGGACGAAAATCGTCTTCATCGGCGCGAGCAGCATGTCGTTCGGCCTGAGCATGCTGCGCGATATTTTCAGCAGCGACGAACTGCGCGGCAGCACGCTGACCTTGGTCGGCCGCAACGCGCAATCGCTCGGCAAAATGACCGAGCTCGCCAAGGTCCTGAACGCCAAATCGGGCGCCGGCCTGATCGTCGAGCAGACCACCGACCGGCGCGCCGCGCTCGATGGCGCAGGCTTCGTCGTCAACGCCACCGCCATCGACCGCAATCATCTCTGGAAGCTCGATTGGGAGGTGCCGCGCAAATACGGCATCCGCCATACGCTCGGTGAGAACGGCGGCCCCGGCGGCCTGATGTTCACCCTGCGCACGCTGCCGCTGGTGTTCGACATCGTGCGCGAGATGCAGGAGCTGTGTCCGCAGGCGCTGTTCCTCAATTTCTCCAATCCGGAAAACCGCATTATCCTGGCGCTCGGCAAATACAGTCCGATCCGCGCGCTCGGCCTCTGCCACGGCATCTTCATGGGGCAAGGCGACGTCGCCCGCATCCTCGGCATGCCGTACGAGCGGGTCGAAGTCTGGGGCGCGGGTCTCAACCATTCGCAATGCCTGATGCAAATTCGCGATCGGGCGACCGGCGAAGACCTCTATCCGCTGCTGCGCGTCAAGGAGAAAGAATTCGATCCCGCTTTCGCGCCGCTGACGCGCCGCCTGTTCCGCGCCTTCGGCTATTGGATGACCTGCAGCGACGATCATCTCGGTGAATATCTGGCCTATGGCTGGGAAGCCGGCGAGCGCGGCTATGATTTCGCCGGCGACGAACGCGGCCGCGGCGAATTCTCGAACACGCTGGATCGCGTGCTGGCCGGCGCGCCGGTGCCGCCGGATTGGCTGACGCCGTCGGGCGAGCGCGGCGCCGCGGCGATCGGCGGCATCCTGCACAACAAAAAGCGCGTGCTGGAATCCGGGATCGTCCCTAACCGCGGCACGATCCCCAATCTGCCTTATGACGCCGCCGTTGAAGTGCCGGTGATGGCCGATGCCGCCGGCATCCACCCGATCTCGCTCGGGCCGCTGCCCGACGCGATCGCCAAGCTTCTGCATATTCAGGTCAACGTGCAGGAACTGGCGGTCGAAGCGGCGATGCGCGGCTCCAAGGAAATCGCCTTGCAGGCCCTGCTGATCGACCCGGTGGTGAATTCCGCCTCGGCCGCGGTCAAGCTGCTCGACGAACTATGGGACGTGAACCGGCCCTATATCCGGCCCTGCCTTTAAGCGCCGCTCTCGGCGTCGCTCACCACCTGCATCGTGCGCAGCACGCTGGACGGATTGACGCTGATCGAGTCGATACCGAGCTTGGTGAGGAAGCGCGCGACATCGGGATAATTCGCCGGCGCTTCGCCACAGATGCCGATATGACGGCGGTTACGCTTGGCCCCGGTCACCGCGAGGCGGAACATCTCCAGCATGCCGGGATCGCGTTCGTCGAAATCGAAGGCAACGATCTCCGAATCCCGGTCAACCCCCAAAGTCAGCTGCGTCAGGTCGTTGGAGCCGATCGAGAAGCCGTCGAACAGTTCGGCGAAGGCGTCGATCTGGATGACGTTGTTCGGGATCTCGCACATCACGTAAATTTCGAGCCCCCTGTCGCCGCGATTGAGACCATGCCCGGCCATCGCATCGAGCACGCGCCGCGCTTCTTCCACCCGCCGGCAGAACGGCACCATGATGCGGACATTGGTCAGGCCCATGTCGTCGCGGACGCGGCGCAGCGCCGCGCATTCCAGCGCAAAGCCCTCGGCATAGGCCGGATGGGCATAGCGGGCGGCGCCGCGGAACCCGAGCATCGGGTTCTCTTCTTTGGGCTCGAAGCCCTCGCCACCCAACAGCCGCGCATATTCATTGGTCTTGAAGTCGGACAGCCGCACGATCACCGGCCTCGGATAGAACGCGGCCGCGATCATGCCGACGCCTTCGGACAGTTTCTCGATGAAGTAATCCGCCGGCTTGGCGTAGTTTTTGACAAGCCGCTGGATTTCCGCGCGCGCCTTCTCGGAGACGACCTTCTCCGGATTAACCAGCGCCATCGGATGAATCTTGATGTGCTCGCTGATGATGAATTCCATCCGCGCCAGGCCAACGCCGTCATTCGGAATCATCGCGCTGCGGAATGCCAGTTCCGGGTTGCCGAGGTTCAACATGATCTCGGTGCGCGGCCGCTTGACCGTGCTCAATTCGATATGCGTCTTCTGGATCGGCAGCGCGCCGGCATAGACGCGGCCGATATCGCCTTCCGCGCAGGAGACCGTCACCATGGCGCCGGTCTTGAGCGCGCGTTTCGCGTCCGTCGCACCAACGACCGCGGGGATGCCGAGTTCGCGCGCGACAATGGCGGCATGGCAGGTGCGGCCGCCGCGCTCGGTGACGATGCCGGCGGCGATCTTCATGATCGGTTCCCAATCCGGCGTGGTCGACTCGGCAACCAGCACGTCACCCGGCTTGAACGCCGACAGATCTGCACCGCCGGCAATGACGCGGACGGGACCGGCGGCAATCTTCTCGCCGACCGCGCGGCCCGACGCCAGCACCTCGCCGGCGGCGCCGAGCGCATAGGTTTCAAAAGCCGTCGGCTGGCGTTGCGAAATCACCGTCTCCGGCCGCGCCTGGATGATATAGAGCCGGCCATCGTCGGCATCCTTGGCCCATTCGATGTCCATCGGCATCGGATGGCCGGCATTCTTCGAATAATGGTCTTCGATGGTGATCGCTTCGCCGGCGAGCGTCAGCACCTCGGCATCGGTCAGGCAGTAGCGCTCGCGCTCCGCCTCCGGCACCGGCACGTTTTTGATGCCGCCGCCTTCGGCATAGATCATGCGCAGTTGCTTGCCGCCGAGCGCGCGGCTCAGCACGGCGCGGGAGCCGGCACGATACGTCGGCTTGTGGACGTAGAATTCGTCCGGGTCGACGGTGCCCTGCACGATATTTTCGCCGAGGCCATAGACGCCGGTGATGAAGACGACATCGCGGAAGCCGGATTCGGTGTCGAGCGTGAACATGACGCCGCTGGCGGCGCGATCCGACCGCACCATCTTCATCACGCCGACCGAAAGGAAGACCTTGAAATGATCGAAGCCGTTATCGACGCGATAGGAAATCGCGCGGTCGGTGAAGATCGAGGCAAAGCAGCGGCGGCAGGCCTCGAACAACGCGTCGACGCCGCGCACGTTGAGAAAGCTCTCGTGCTGGCCGGCAAAGCTCGCCGACGGCAGATCTTCCGCCGTCGCCGAGCTGCGCACTGCCACCGCCAGATCGGCGCCGTATTCCGCCTCCAACTGGCGATAACCGCGGATGATCTGTTCGCGCAAAGTCTCCGACGCGGTTGCCTGGTAGACGATCTCGCGCGCTTGCGCCGCGCATTTGGCCAGACTTTTGGTGTCGCTTTTGTCCAGGCTGTCGAGCAGCCGGTGCAGGGGCTCCCAGGCGTTGGCCGCGGTCAGCGCGTCGCGATAGGCCTCCGCGGTCAGGGCAAAGCCGTTGGGGACGCGCACCCCCTCCTGCGACAGCGTCGCGTACAATTCGCCCAGCGAGGCGTTCTTGCCGCCGACCAGCGCCACGTCGCTGACGCGGATGTCGGAAAACCAGCGGACATAATCTTTGCTCAGCATATGAGCGCCTTCTTGTTTCGCCCAAGGCGGCCGGGAATTGCGCGGCGCCGGATCGACACAAATATGATAGCGCCGGCCGGCCGGGCTGCCCTTGATTCAGATCAGGGACCGGGCCGGACCGCGATGAACCGGTTGCTGGCCCGTTGCCGCCGCATTGTGGTATTCGACATTCCCATGTCGAATTCCTTGCCGATTTCCTTGCCGATTTCCATGCCGATTGCCACCGCGGTCGCCACGCTGCTCGACCAGTTCCACGCCAAGCGGCCGGTGCGCGCGTGGTCACTCATTATTACGCTCTACGGCGATGCCATCGTGCCGCGCGGCGGCAGCCTGTGGCTCGGCTCGCTGAGCGAGATCATGGCGCTGTTTCGCGTCGATGCCGGCCATGTACGCACGGCGATGTCGCGGCTGACCGCCGATGGCTGGCTCAAGCGCGTCAAGGTCGGCCGTAACAGCTATTACCGGCTGACGCGGCGCGAGGAAGGCAGCTTCACCGCCGCAACCCAGCGCATCTATTTTGCCGACGAACCGGCTTTCGACGGCCGTCTGCGCCTTGCTTTGCTCGGCCCCGGCGTTGCCGCCTCAGTGCGTCCGGCGCTGGCGCGCGCCGGCTTTGCCGCGCTGACGCCGGCGACTTACGTTGCCTTCGATGAGCCGCGCGCCAGACTGCCGGCTATCGACGGACTTTTCCTGCTACATGCCGAGGCGGACGACGCGGCGCACGCGCTCGCCGCGGCGGCGTGGGAGTTGGAGCCGATCGCGCAACACTATCGTGACTTCATCGACCGCTTCACGCCGCTCGACAGCGCGCTCGGCAAGCGCCCGCGCATCGAAGGCGCCGACGCGCTGGTGGCGCGCGTGCTGCTGATTCACGAATTCCGCCGCATCGTGCTGCGCGATCCGGGCCTGCCGGCCGCGCTTCTGCCGGCCGACTGGCCGGGCGCGGCGGCGCGCCAGCTGGCGGGCCGGCTCTACCGCAAGCTGGCAGCGGATTCGGAAAGCTACCTCGACGCCAACGCCCAGGACCAAAAAGGCCCGCTTCCGGCCGCCGAGCCGGGCTTTAGCGCGCGTTTCGCCCCGAAATAGTGCGATTTTGCCTTCGGCCGCAGTCGCCGCCGCGGCCAACATGTTACGAAAATACTTGACGACCATAATTACTGTAACATATTATTTCACAAATAAAAAAGTCCGCGATCCAACGTCGGCAAGCAGGACGCGTCCAGAGGAAACCGCCCAAAGGAATCGCCGATGTACACGCAAGCCCTCAACACGCAGGACACGGCGCCGGCCGCTAAGAGCGACCC
>JAQSCR010000528.1 GCA_029945495.1 Pseudolabrys sp.
CACCCCGGTGATGTTGGAAGTGCGCATCCGCGCCTGCCACGACCACGGCAGCTTCATCGCCAAGGACAACCGGCCGCCACCGTTCACGCTGCGCCAGGCGCTGGAAAACCCGGTGCGCGACACCAACCGCATCGTTCTGCCGCCCGCCTCCTATGTGCACGAGAAGGAAAAAATCAGCCACCGCTGGCCAGCCGCGGTGAACTTCATCAAGGAGCGCAAGCTCAACGAGTTCTTCGACGGCGACCTGTCCGAGGTCGGCATCGTCACCCAGGGCGGCATGTATAACGGTGTAATCCGCGCGCTGGAGCGGCTCGGTCTGGCCGACGTCTGGGGCGCGACCCGGGTGCCGATCTATTGTATGAACGTCACCTATCCGGTGGTGGACGACGAAGTCGCCGAGTTCTGTGTCGGCAAGAAAGCCGTGCTGATTGTCGAGGAAGGCCAGCCGGAACATATCGAGCAGGCCATCGCTACCATCCTGCGCCGGCGCGACATCAACACCAAAATCCACGGCAAAGGCGACCTGCCGATGGCCGGCGAATATACCGCCGACGTCATGCTCAACGGCGTTCGCGCCTTCCTGTCGAGCACGATTCCCGGCGCGTTGTCCGATCAGGTGCGTGCGCCCAACGAGCCGAACATTCACGACGATCCGCGGGTCAAGGCGCTCACCGGCGCGGTGCCGCCGCGGCCTCCTGGATTTTGCACCGGATGCCCGGAGCGGCCGATCTTCGCGGCGATGAAGCTGGTCGAGCAGGAGATGGGCAAGCACCACATCGCCGGCGACATCGGCTGTCACCTGTTCGCCTGCCTACCCCCGTTCAATATCGGCGCCACCACCATGGGCTATGGCCTGGGCCCGGCGTCGAACGCCGCCTTCAACGTCAAGACCGATAAGAAATCGATCGCCATGATGGGCGACGGCGGCTTCTGGCATAACGGCCTGACCTCGAGCATCGGCAATGCCGTCTACAACAAGCACGACGGTGTCATCATCGTGGTCGACAACTTCTATTCGGCCGCCACCGGCGGACAGGACATCCTGTCGTCGCGTGCGGAGGTCGCCACACGTTCGACCAAGAACCAGATTACCAAAGCGGTCGAGGGTGTTGGCGCCACCTGGGTCCGGCAGATCGACCGCACCTATGACGTCGCCAAGATGCGCGACACGTTGAAAGAGGCGCTGACCACCAATACGCCGGGCCCCAAAGTGATCGTGGCCTCCTCGGAGTGCATGCTGAACAAGCAGCGCCGGGAAAAGCCGATTTTCAACAAGGCAGTGAAAGACGGCGAGCGCAAGGTGCGCGAGCGGTTCGGGGTCGATGAGGATGTATGTACTGGTGATCATGCCTGCATACGGCTGTCCGGCTGCCCATCGCTGTCGGTCAAACGCACGGACGATCCGTTGAAGGACGATCCGGTGGCGGCGATCGACAACACCTGCGTCGCCTGCGGCAATTGCGGCGAAGTTGCCGAAGCCGCGGTGTTGTGCCCCTCGTTCTATCGCGCCGACGTCATTCTTAACCCGACTGGCTTCGACCAGTTCATGGCGAAACTGCGCGGCGCGGTGATCGGCTTCCTGCAACGCCGGCGTGCCCGCCGCCGCGTCGCTTTCGCCTGAAAGACGTAAACTCGATGACCATCGCACCTGCCGCCCGTCCCGCTTTCGACACCACCAAGCCGCTGGCCATCGCGGTGATGGCGATGGGGGGCCAGGGCGGCGGCGTGCTGGTCGATTGGATCGTGGCGCTGTGCGAGAGCCAGGGCTGGGCGGCACAGTCGACCTCGGTGCCCGGCGTTGCGCAGCGCACCGGCGCCACCGTCTATTTCATCGAGACGCTGCCGTTGCCGCCGAATGCGCCGCGGGGATTGCGGCCAGTACTGTCGCTGATGGTGGTGCCGGGCGAAGTCGATATCGTGATCGGCGCCGAACTGATGGAAGCCGGCCGAGCCATCCAGCGCGGCTTCGTCACGCCCGACCGCACCACGTTGATTGCTTCGGCGCACCGTCATTATGCAGTGGCGGAGAAGCAGATGCCAGGTGACGGCATTGCCGATGCTGGCGCCGTCTATGCCGCCGCCGCGGCTGCCGCAAAACGATTCATCGGTTTTGACATGGCGGTTTTGGCCGAAAAAGCCGGCAGCGTCGTGTCTGCCGTGCTGTTCGGGGCACTCGCCGCCGCCAAAGTGCTGCCGTTTCCGCGCGAAGCGTTCGAAGCAACGATCACCGCGGCCGGGGTCGGCGTCGCCCCAAGTCTGCGCGCCTTTGCGCTGGGCTATGAGCACGCCAGCGCCGATCTCCCCGCCGATGCCGCGACTGGCAAATCGACCGCGACGCCGGCCGCTGAACCCTCGGAATCGCCGAAGTCGGCAACCGGCAAGGTTTTTCCGGCGCTGAAGCCGGTCGGCCACGCCGGCTACGACGCACTTGTCGCGCGCGCGCGGGCCACCTTCCCGGCCGCCACGCACGACATGATCGGCGCGGGTTTGCAGCGCGTCGTCGATTACCAGGATGTCGCCTACGGCCAGGAATATCTCGACCTGCTGGACCGCATGTCGGCGCTTGATAACGCGCATGGTGGCGAACTGAAGGGCTACAAGCTCACCGGCACCGCGGCGAAATACATCGCGGTGGCCATGGCCTATGACGACGTCTTTCGCGTTGCGGACCTGAAGACGCGCGGCAGCCGCTTCGAGCGCGTGCGCACCGAGGTTCTCGCCGCGCCCGATCAGCCGGTCTACATGACCGAGTTCATGCATCCGCGCATGGACGAGGTCGCGGGCTCGATGCCGGCGGCGCTCGGCCGCTTCATCGAAAGCCGCCCGAACCTGTTCAAGACGCTCGACCGCGTCGTCAACCGCGGGCGGCGCGTCAAGACCGGCACCATCCGCTGGTTCCTGGTGCTGTATGTGCTCGCCGGCATGCGGCGCTTCCGTCGCGGCACCTTGCGCCACGGCAACGAAGTTGCGCATCGCGATGCCTGGCTGGCGCGGGTGAGAGCGGCTGCGCCGAACGACTATGCGCTGGCCGTCGAATTACTCACCGCACGCCGGCTGGTGAAGGGCTATTCCGACACCCACGCGCGCGGTCAATCGAAGTTCGACAAGGTCATGGCGGGCGCCGCCAAACTCGACGGACGTCTCGACGCAGCCGACTGGGTAAAGCGGTTGCGCGAAGCGGCGCTCAAGGACGAAGATGGCATCGCGCTCTCGGGCGCACTCAAGACCATCGACAGCTTCGTCTAAGGCATCGTATCCTCGGCTCGGTGCGTCGTACAGATATGCCGAGAATGCGTTGCTGCTAAGCTTCATTGCACTCTACGTCACGCGCTTCAGCCAGATCTGCAGCGTCGAGCGAATTCAGCCGCAACTTTCGGCTATCGCGAAGACATTCAATGCGCGCAGGTTCATTTCTGCCGAACGATGACGAATTGAATTATCGCCGCACCGGTGACCAAAATATTGTGCCGGGTTCGGCCTAAGCGGGTGACGAGCTATCCTTCAATCGCCCTCGAATACCGGCTTCTGCTTCGCGGCAAAGGCGCGATAGGCGCGGCCGTAGTCGCGCGTCTGCATGCAGATCGCCTGAGCCTGCGCCTCGGCTTCGATCGCCTGATCGACAGTCATGTGCCACTCTTGGTGGAGGCACATCTTGGTCATGGCGTGGGCGAATGTCGGCCCGACCGCGAGTTCGGTGGCCAGCGCCACCGCCTCCGACAGAACGGCGTCCGGCTCGACGATCTTGTTGAAGAAGCCCCAACGTTCGCCCTCGTCCGCCGTCATTGCGCGGCCGGTGTAGAGCAATTCCGAGGCGCGGCCCTGACCGATGATCCGCGGCAAGATCGCACAGGCGCCCATGTCCGCCCCGGCGAGACCGACGCGCACAAACAGAAACGCTGTCTTTGAGCGCGCCGTGGCAACGCGCATATCCGATGCCATCGCGAGAATCGCTCCGGCGCCGGCGCAGATGCCGTCTACGGCCGCGATGATCGGCTGCGGACAGGCGCGCATCGCCTTAACCAGATCGCCGGTCATTCGGGTGAAGGCGAGCAAGCCATTGGTATCGCCGGTCTCCTGCATCTTCACTAGCGGGCCGATGATTTCGTGAACGTCGCCGCCAGAGCAGAAATTGCCGCCCGCGCCGGTCACGACAATCGTCTTGACGTCCTTGGCATAAACCAGATCTCGGAAAAAATCGCGAAGCTCACTGTAGGAGTCAAAGGTAAGCGGGTTTTTCCGCTCAGGCCGGTTCAGCGTGATGATGCCGACCTTGCCCTGGACTTCCCACTTGAAATGCTCTGCTTTGTAGGCGGTCGCGTTAAACTGGCGCATTATTCTTCCTCGTATTCGTTTGATCCATTGACCAACCCTCGCCAGGCCACCGCCGACGCTTAGAACTTGCTCACTAATATATCCAGCCTCGTCCGAGGCAAAGCCCCGCACCCGTAGGCTATTTCCGCCGGTTTTGCCAACCGCCGCATCGGGACGGCAATGATGAACACGTCCGGGTCCTATTGCGGAACCCTGACAAAAAACGGCGTATCCGTTAGGCCGTGACGGGCGCAATTCGCCGGCAGCAATCGACGCGGTGGAAAATAGTCCGGGATGGGCTCAGACGCCGCACTGGCGGCCCCCTCCAAGCCTTGCATGCGCACCCAACGCTAGGTTTAATACGGATAGTGGGGTGTGGAATTCAGATCATGGAAGCCGTCAGAATGGTGCGGCTGGTGCTGGGCATCAGCGCAGGCTGCTGGGCGGCGGCGGAACGCAATTCCAGATCAATGCTGGAACGGGCGCTGCGCACCAAGCCCAATTCTATTCCGGTGCTGGAAGCCTATTGCCGCTTCCTCAACGCCACCAACGAATTCGTCGAAAGCCTGGTGGCCTGCGCGAGGACCCTGGCATTCGATCCGTGGAACGGATTGGCGCTGCACCATATGGATGGGCCGCAATGAAGAAGCGCTGCCCTGGCTGGAACGGTCGATAGCGATCACACCGGCATCCGGCCGCCCGCTTATGCTGCTGGCCGCGGCCTACCAGGACACGGGTCGCACCGACCAGGCGAAAGCGGCTTTGGCGAGGGCTCTAGAAATACGCCCGGGCTCGACCGCGAACAACATCGCGCTGCCGCCCAAGAACGCCAGCGCCGCATTCCTCGCGGCAAGGGACAAGATCAAAGAGACATTGATCGCAATCGGGTTGCCGGAACGCTGATTCCAGAAGAGACGCGCCGCTTTGGCCCGAGCGATCGCGCAAGGCCGGGCGTGCGACAGCGCTATCAACGAAATTTCAGAATTTCACGCGGTTTTTCATTTGGCGGTTCCTCGGCCCTATTATAGGTGATTAGATACAGCACCGCATGCAGCGGTCGTTTTTTGCTGGATCAATCAGGGAGAATTCAATGCGCATCGCGATCGCCGCTTCGTTGGTCGTTCTTTTCGGTCTGTCCAGTGCGGCACGAGCCGACTCGGATGACGTCAAATGGATCGCCCAATGTCTGAAAGACAATCAGGACGCAAAGGTCGATGCTTCCGTCATTCAAAAATATTGCTCGTGCATGAATGACAAGATGAGCAGCAACGAGACCCAGTCCATCACCCAATGGGAAAAGGCCCACCCCGCCGAACGAAAGGCGTGCGACCAGGTGGCCGGCTGGAAATAGTTCGATCGCGTCAGGCAGCTTCAAAACGCCGGCGAAGCAAACGGTTCCGCCGGCGTCATTCTTCGCGCGATCAGCGTTTGGGATTGGAACGGATGGTTCCGGTCACGTCGCCAGGCGCACAGTCTTTCGCGGCTTCCGCTGTCGTGCAGCGGCCCGCCATATCGGTCGGCTGCACGGGCGCCTGCAATAAAGCATAACCTTCGATACGCGAAGCGCCGCCAGCGCTCATCCGCATGCGCGTGTTCTGGAGCCGGTTGCGGAATTGGGTATAAGACTTGGCGCCGGCACCCGTCGCGGAATACGCACAAAGCGCATCGTCATCGGCCACGATTGTCTCCGGCTGCGCGGCGCAACCCGAAAGCGCCGCCGCAACCAGAACGAGCGCCGCAGCATGAATCCGGGCCGATGTTCTAGACATACGCCCCCGTCCCCAAGTCAGTCCAACATCCGGTTCCATGGAGGTCAAGGCAGGCGGCAAACATTTGCACCGTTGCGATGTCGTGAGTCGCGACCGTGCGCGGGTTGGCTTTTGGGCCACGGGCAAACTGCATGGGACTTGCTGTAGATTGCCGCGAAAGCCGCCGTCGCCGTCAGGTCGCCGCCGACGGCGCGCAGGCACTCTCCCCGCCCCGATGCAGGCCGAGAATATCGCCCTCGCCCCGCTCGTAAAGCGCCTCGACAATCGCGGCGCGGTTCGCCAGCACCGCGCGCTGATTGATCGATCCCTTGTCCGTCATCTCGCCGCTATCGATGTTCGGTGGCTCGGCGAGCAGCGTGGCCTGCACGACGCGGTTCGAGCTGCCCGTGGCGGCGCTGGCAAACGACGTCACTACTTCGGCAAGGCGTTTGCGCACGACATCGTTCGTCGCGATCTCGGCCAAACTCGCGTCCGGCCGACCAATCAATTTGCGGCAGGCATCGACATTGGGGAAAATCAGCACCGCGATGTGATCGCGATCGAGGCCGGCGACGACAACGTCCTGAATGTATGGCGCGCAATGGTTGATGATGGCGACACGCAGCGGCCCGACTGCGACCCAGGTGCCGGTCGCCAGTTTGAACGATTCCGCAAACCGCCCGTCGAAATAGAAACCCTTGTTGACGTCGGACCGGTCGGCGAAACGCAGCGCGTCGCCGAGACGATAGAAGCCGTCTTCGTCGAAGGCTTCGCGCGTCAGCTCGGGCTGCCGCCAATATCCCGGCGTCACGTTTGGCCCGCGCACGCGCGCCTCGAATCTGTGCTCGACCGGAACAAGCTTGAAGTCGCAGCCCCGCGCCGGCAGGCCAACCAATCCGGCGTCGACCATCGTCTGATCGGCGGCCATCGCAAAAGGCGCCGTCTCTGTCGCGCCGAGGCCGGTGAGAATAGTGATGCGCTCGCCCACGGTCTCGATCGCCATCTCGTCGAGCACGTTCCAGGTGTGTCGCGACATGCCGGCGCCTGCATACCAGAGGAGCTTGACGTCCTTGAAGAAATTCGCACGCAGGCCGGCATCGGCACGCAGATACGGCACCAGCGCGTCGTAGCCAACGGGGACATTGAAATACCAATTGGGCGCCACGTCGTGCAGGTTCTTCACGGTCGCGGCAATGCCGTCCGGCGTCGGCCGTCCATCGTCGATGTAGAGTGTGCCGCCGTTGTAGAGAACAAGGTTGAAATCGTGATTGCCGCCGGCGGTGTGGTTCCACGGCGCCCAGTCGAGCGTGACCGGTGGCTCGTCGCGAAAGTAGGCAAAATGCGAGGTGAGCTGTTCCGCATTGGCGCAGAGCATACGCTGCGTATTGATGACCGCTTTGGGCACGCCGGTTGAACCGGAGGTGAAGAGAAATTTGGCGATCGTATCCGGCGTGACGGCGCGGTGCGCGGCATCGACGGCCGGGCCGTCTGTGCCCTGCTCCAACTCAGTAAATGACGTGACCGTCCGGCCGTCCGGCGGATTGATTTCCACGACAAGTTCGGCATCGGGCGGAACGACGCTATCGATGGCGCGCACAAACGGCCGGGCATCGGCGACAAATACCATGCCCGGCGTCAGCAGTTGGAATATGCCGCGCAGCTTGCTGAAATCCTTCGAGAGCAGCGAATAGGCAGGCGAGACCGGCGCGTAGGGGATTCCGGCATAGAGCGCGGCCATGCCGAACAACGCGTGCGTCAACCCGTTGCCCGACAGGACGACAATGGGCCGCTCCGGCGATAGATTACGCGTCAGCAGCGACGCCGCGATGCGGCGCACGCGCGCGCGGCCTTCGCTATAGGTGATTTTCCGCCACTCGCCGTGGTCGTCGCGCGCCGCCAGCCAGACCCGATCGGGCGCAACGCGCGCCCAATGATCGAGGCGGTCGGTGAGGCGCCCCGGATAGGCCGCAAGCGGCAATATATTGCGCACCAGCATGGCGCCGCCGGCGAGAGGCTCGATTTGCGCCTCGCATGCGCCCAGCTTGGCCTTACGGACGGGTGCATTTCGCGGCGGAGATTGCAGCATTCGCTTCCGTCCCGGATGGCGTCCCGCTGTGGAGGAATTGCGCCCTCCCGCGAGATCGTGATACTTGACAACATTCTAGTCGGATTGGCGCCTGGCGCAAGCGTTCGGCGAAACGTGGAGGCTTCATGAAATTCTCGCAGCTGACTTATGAGATCGAGGGACCCGTCGCCCTGATCGGCCTCAATCGTCCCACCAAGCGCAACGCGATCAGCGACACCATGATTACCGAATTGCAGCTGGCGGTGGCGCGCGCCGGCCAAGAGGCGCGCGTCGGCATTCTCTTCGGCCATGGCGACCATTTCTCGGCGGGGCTCGATCTGGCCGAGCATGTCGAGCGGACGCCCGTGCAAGGCATCGCCCATTCGCAGACGTGGCACCGCGTCTTCGACGCTATCGAACGTGGGCCCATTCCCTATATTGCCGCGCTGCATGGCGGCGTGATCGGCGGCGGGCTGGAGCTCGCGGCCTCGGCCCATATCCGCGTCGCCGGCTCGACGGCGTTCTTCGCGCTGCCCGAAGGCCAGCGCGGGATTTTTGTCGGCGGCGGCGGCTCGGTACGCATCGCGCGGCTGATGTCGGCAACGCGGATGACCGATATGATGCTCACCGGCCGCACTTTGTCGGCGGAAACAGCCGAACGGCTCAACCTGGTTCACTACCTGACCGACGCCGGCAAGACGATGGATGAGGCGCGCCGGCTCGCCAAACAGATCGCCACCAATGCCGAATTGTCGAACTACGCCATCACCAACGCATTGTCGCGTATCCAGGATCTGTCGCACGACGACGGGCTTTTCTTCGAATCGCTGATGGCCGCGTTCACCCAGACCAGCCCCGACGCCACGCTGCGGCTGAAGGCGTTTCTTGAAAAACGGGCGGGACGTGTGGTCCCGCCCACTGCCTGACCTGGAGGATAAGTCTTGCTCAGCAAGCCGAATGCGAATGCTCGTACGCAAATCGATCTGTCGTCATTTGCGACGATGGCGGGCTTCAACGTGCGGATGCTGGACGTTCGCATGATGCGGACGGTCGCCGAGCAGTTGGCTCGGATCGGCCTGTCGCCGGCCTCGGCCACTGTGCTGCAGGTGCTGGAAAGTAATCCCGATCTATCGCTCGGCAGGCTCGCCGACGCGCTTCTGGTGCAGCGCCCGAACATGACCAAGCTGGTCAACCGGCTCGTAGCCAAGAAGCTGGTCCGCCGCGACGCAGCGCTCGGCGACAAGCGCCAGGTCGCGCTAGGACTGACTGAGGCCGGCCGCAAGCTCGCCATCAAGGCACGGGGCGTGCTGCGCGATCATGACGAAGCATCACTGGGAATGCTCAAGCCCGCGGAACGCCGGCAGTTTCTGCACCTTGTCGCGCGTATGCTGGCGGGCCTCGAAAGCAAATATAAACCCGCCGCCGTCTAGACCGGCGCAAACACCGGCAGCTTGAAACCGGTATTCGTGTCCTCGAACATGACGCGCACGCGCTGACCGATGCGAACGGCATCGATGTCCGGCGTGGCGATATTCGTCATCACTGTCGGCCCTTCATCGAGCGTGACATAGGCCACCACATAGGGCTTGGCAACGCGGCGCATGACGCTGA